>JAEWAD010000351.1 GCA_023391905.1 Pseudomonadota bacterium
CGTCGACGAGGCCGCGCGGACCCTGCCGAGCGGCGGCCGGCCGACGCGCATGCTGGAGCTCAACACCGGCTTCGGCGTCGTGCTCGCCGCCGACGTCGGCGAAAGCATCCTGCGCACGGCGGTCGCCACCCTCGAGCCGGCGATCATCGCCGAGACCACCTGCGCCATCGAGCCGCGCGGCGGCCCCGTCCCCGTACTGCAGGCGATCGTCGACCAGTTCCAGGCGCTCCTCGCGCAGGTCGGGCGACCGGCCAGTGACGTGCTGGGCGTCGGTCTCTGCCTGCCCGCGCCGGTCGATTTCGGCGCTGGCCGCGTCTTCGGGCCGTCGATCATGACCGGCTGGGACGATTTCGACATCCGCTCCTGGCTCGGCAAGCGGCTGGGCGCACCCGTCATCGTCGAGAACGACGTGAACCTGATGACACTGTCGGAAGCGCGCCGCTTCTGGCCCGAGGTCGAGCAGCTCCTCTACATCAAGGCCGGCACCGGCATCGGCAGCGGCATCATCGCCGACGGACGGCTCTATCGCGGAGCGCAGGGCGCGGCCGGCGACATCGGCCACATCCAGCTGAACTCGGACGACCCGCCGCTCTGCCGCTGCGGCAAGCTCGGCTGCGTCGAGGCGCGCGCCGCCGGCTGGGCGCTGGCGCGCGACCTGCGCGAAAAGGGCTTCGACGCCCACAATGCGCGCGACATCGTGGCCCTGGTGCACGGCAACCAGCCCGAGGCGATCCACGCCGTGCGCGAGGCAGGCCGCGTGCTCGGCGAGGTCACGGCCGACGTCGTCAGCGTGCTCAATCCGAGCGTCATCGTCATCGGCGGCACGCTCTCCGGAGTCGACGAATACCTGCTCGCCGGGGTGCGCCAGCTGGTCTCGGAGCGCTCGCTGCCACTTGCGACGCGCGAATTGCAGATCGTCCGGGCCCGGTCGGACGGCAGTGCCGGCATCCTCGGCGCGGCCCAACTCGCCATCGACACGGTACTTCGGCCCGAGGCGATCGAACAGGTGATCGTCAAGCACGTACAGTCGCTCGATCACAAGAGCTAGCCGCCGCAAGCAGCACCGCGTAGCAACGCGGCCCGCTTTGTGGAAGATGCCGCTACTCGCCCCGGACAAGACGCTGAAACCGGCCCAATCGCCAAGGATAGAGCGCATCCGGCGCACGAGCGGTCGTGTCTATCCAGCGCGCAACGTTCGCAGTCGAGAAATCATCGTTTCCCCGATCCCAAAGCCGGGGTGACGGACGGCGGTCGGATCATGCCGCCGCCTCCGGACGCACCAAAAGAGATCGGCGCGTCCGGAAGTCGTGTGTGGCCTACACAGCCAGCGGGCGCACCCGCATCTTGATGTGCTTGGATTCGCGGAACGCCGCCAGGCCTTCCGGTCCGAGCTCGCGGCCCATGCCGCTCATCTTCCAGCCGCCGAACGGCGCCTGCAGTTCCGTCGTGTCGTTGACGTTGACGCCGATCGCCCCCGCCTCGATCCGGTCGGCGAGCGCCCAGGCCCGCTCCAGATCGCGCGAATAGACGTAGGCCGCGAGGCCATAGGGCAGCGCATTGGCGACGCGGAGCGCCTCGGCGTCATCCGCCACCGGGCGGATCGCCGCGAGCGGGCCGAAGGTTTCCTCCGTCAGCGCCAACGCGTCGTCCGGCGCGTTGTCGATCAGGGCCGGCTCATAGAAGAAGCCCTTCGCGAACTCCTCGCCCGCCGGGATCCGGCCGCCGACGAGCAGCTTGCCGCCCTTTGCCACCGCATCGGCCACATGAGTGGTGACGCGCTGGCGGACACCCTCATGCAGCATCGGCCCGTAGAGCACGCCGGGCAGGCTGCCATTGCCGAGCTTGATCTTTCGCGTTTCGGCGACCAGCGCCTCGACGAAGTCCCTGTGGATGCCCTTCGAGACCAGGATGCGGTTCACCGCGATGCAGATCTGGCCCATGTTGGAGAACGAACGGCGCGCCGCAGCCGCTGCCGCCTCGACGGGATCGGCATCGTCGAGAACGACGAACGGGCTCTGGCCGCCGAGCTCCAGCGACAACCGCTTCAGCGTGCCGGCGGAGGCGCGCATGATCGACTGGCCGGCCGGCACCGAGGCGGTCGCCGTGATCATCCGGATGTCGGGATGCTCGGCGAGCGCCGCGCCGACTTCCGGGCCGGTGCCCGGAATGTCGTTGACGACGCCTTCCGGCACGCCCGCGTCGACGAAGCACTGCACCACCATGCCGATCGCCAGCGGCGTCTCGTGCGGCGGCTTGGCGACGAGCGTGCAGCCCGCCGCCAGCACCGGCGCGATCTTCCAGCAATAGAGATCGACCGGATAGTTCCACGGCACGATGGCGCCGACGACGCCGACCGGCGCGGTCGTAACCATGCTCTTGATATCGGGGCGCGACGACGGGCGGAGAGAACCGCCGATGCGGCGCCCCTCCTCCGCGTAATAGCGGATCACCTCGACGCCGAAGCCGATCTCCTTCTTCGAATCCGGCACCGGCTTGCCCTGCTCGCGCGTCAGCGTCGCGGCGATGGCGTCGATGCGCTCGGCGACGAGATCGGCCGCGCGGTGCAGGATTCTGGCTCGCTGGTCGGCATGCATCGCTGCCCAGGATGGCAGCGCGCGGCCGGCGGCGGCGACCGCGAGATCGACATCCGCCCGCGATGCCAGCGCGCTGGAGCCGACCCGTTCGCCGGTCGCCGGATCGCGGATCTCGATCCGCTCGCCCTTGACCGCGTCGCGCCAGGCGCCGCCGATGAAGAGTCCTCGTTCCATGGTGCTCACCGCGACTTCAGCCTCCGCCACAGTTCCTCGTAGTTGCGGTCGTTCTGGGCGTTGGCCTCCGCCTTGCTGGTCGTGTTGGGGTTGACCATCACGAAGGGCTGGATGCCCTGCTGCACCAGCTTCTCGGCCGTCGTCGCCACGATCGCATGGGCGATCGCGATGGTGACGCTGGTCGAATTGGCGCCGACCGGGTGCTCGAGGCCTTCAATCTTCAGCGCGGCGTCGGCCTTCGGAATGCCGGTGTCGATGACGACGTCCGCCACCTCGAACAGGCGCTTGCCGGAGGAGTGGCGCGAGGGAGTAACGCTCGAATGCGGCAGCGACGTCACGCCGACGACCTTCATGCCGCGCTCCTTGCACTCGAGCGCGATGTCGAGGATCACGGCGTTGATGCCGGAATGCGAGAACAGCACCATCGTGTCGAGCGGGTCGAGCTGGTGCGAGTTCAGGATCGCCTTGCCATAGCCCTCGGCGGCGTGGATGAAGCGGTACTGCCGCGCGCCCATGTCGCCGAGCACGCGGTGGAACGAGATCATCGTGCTCTCGACGATCGGCCGGAAGCCGGTGATCGTGCCGGTACGCGGGAAGCTTTCCAGCGCCGGCAGCGCGCCGTGGCCGGTGCCGAAGGTGAAGGCGAGCTTGTCGGCGGCGAGGCTCGCCGCGCAGAGCTCGGCCGCCTGTTCGATGGCCGCGGCCTGGGTCGTGCGGACCCTTTCGAGCCGCTCGGCCAGATTGTTGAAATAGCGGTCGACCATCGACGTCATGACGTCACCTCGTTCTTCTTCGTTGCAAATGCGGCGATCGAATCGAGCGCGACCTCGAACAGTTCGCGCTCGGCGACGGCCATGGAGGCGTCGTCGATCTTCTCCTGGGTAAAGGCGTCGACGGTGGCGACGCATAGCGTCGAGGCGCTAGCGCCGAGCACGCGGGCCGCGACCAGCAGCGCCGAGGTCTCCATGTCGGTGCCGATCAGGCCGAGGCGCTGGATGTCCTGCTTCAGCGTGTCGATCATCGCCCGGCTCTGGCCGGAGAGACCGAACATCTCGGTATAGAAGCCGTCATAGGTGCCGTAGACGCCAGCGTGCCAGGTTCGGCCCGAGCCGGAAAGATGCTGGCGGAGCGTCGTGTTGAGCTCGAAATCGGCCATCGCAGGGAAGCCGAGCGGCGCATAGGTGTTGGACGTGCCTTCCGCGCGCAGGGCGCCATCGGCCAGCACGAAATCGCCGAGCTTCGCCGGCGGCACGGCCATGGCGGTGCCGATACGCAGGAAGCTGCGGACACCGAGCGCGAAGAGTTCATGCAGCACGATGGTCGCGATCGGCGCGCCCATGCCAAAGGCGCTGACGGTGACGCGCTCACCGTTGCGGGTGCCGGTGACGGTGCGGAGGCCGCGGTTCTCCGGCAGGAACTCGACATCGGTCAGGTGCTCGGCGATGCGGCCGATGCGGGCGGGATCGCCGACGAGAATGGCACCGCTGCCGACCTGGTCGCGCTTTGCGCCGATGTACCAGGCGGTGTTGGTCTTTTCGTCTTGCTTGGTCATTCTCTCACTGCACTTTCATGTTCGGAAGTCTGGCGCGCCAGAAGCAGCCGGCGCGCGGCGGCATGGCCGGAGCGCACGATTGCCGCCAGATCGGCCTCGCCCTTGGCGAAGGCCGCCAGCACGCCGCCGGCGAAACTGTCGCCGGCGCCGGTCGGATCGGTCACGGAGATGGGCTCGGCCGAGACGGTGACCGACTGGCCGTCCCGGGTGATCGCCGCGCCGGCGCCGCCGCGCGTCTCGATCAGGGTCTGGCCCGGCCGCGCCACGCCGGCCTCGGTCAGCGCGGCTTGCACGAAGTCGGCTTCGGCATGGCTGAAGCAGATCAAATCGGCGCGCGCGGCGAAGCGGGCCGCCTGTGCTACCGACATGGCGCGCGGGTCGTGCTTGACGATCCAGGCGAGGCGCGTGTCGGCACGGATCGCATCGAGCACGGCGTCGTTGACGGCGGCGGGACCGATGGTGACGCAGACCCAGTCGGCCGTGCCGACCAGATCGCGCTGCGCCGGCGAGAGCGTGAGACCGGGAGGCATGCCGGGATCGTAGAGGCAGATGCAGCCGCCATCCGGCTCATAGGCGAGCACGGAGACCGGCGTGCGGGCGCCGGCGACGGCATCGAGGCCGCGACCCGGAACGCCCTTCGCGGCGAGCTGGTCGCGATAGGCATCGCCCGCCGCGTCGTCGCCGATCCAGCTGACCGGCACCGCCTCTGCGACGCCGTCGGCGACGAGCGCCATGGCGACGAAGGCCGGTCCGCCGCCGAGCCGCGGCCAGCCGTCCTCCGGCCGCTGCAGGATGGTCGTCGTCCGGCCCGCCTGCGGCGACCCGTCGAGCACAGCGACATGGTCGAGACTGGCGAAGCCGGTGATGGCGATGGTGGTCATGCCAGCATCCCGAGCGCTTCTTCGAGCGGCACGACGCGGCCCATGTAGCGGTCGATGTCCTCCAGCGACGCCTCGGCCAGATGCGGCCGGTTGGAGTTGGTCGCCTCGCGCGGCACCACCGGCTCGAAGCCGTTGGCAAAGGCGTCCTGCGCGGAGGCGCGGATGCAGACATTGGTCTTGACGCCGGCAATGACGACGCGCGTCACCTTCTGCTCGTGCAGGAAGAGCGCGAGATCGGTGGCGAAGAAGGCGCTGAAGCGGCGCTTGAAGATGGTCGTCTCGTTTGGCCCCTCGGGACGGAATTCCGCGAAGAAGGCGGCGTCATGCGCGTCTTCGAGGTGATGGACGGGGAGCTTCCGCCATTCGAAATCGTCGAACTCCGGACGGTGCTTCTCGACCGCGTGCACGACGATCGTGCCCGATTTCCGCGCTGCATCGAGCAGCGCTCGCATCGGCTCCAGCACGGTCTCGACGCCGGCATAGTAGTTCGGCTGGCCGGGCTCGAAGAACGAGTTGATGACATCCACGAGGATGAGCGCGGTCTTCTGATTATCGACCAATTCAGGCTCCTTTGTTCCGCGCACGCTTCAGGGTGATGGCGACCAGGGTGAGAATGACGATGACCATCACGTAGGGCAGCGTCTGCACCAGCTCGGCCGGCAGGCCACGGCCCTGCAGGCGGATCTGGATCGCGTCGAACAGACCGAACAGCAGCGCGCCGAGCGCCGTCGGCCAGGGCCGGTTGCGGCCGAAATAGAAGGCAGCAAGCGCCAGGAAGCCGCGTCCGGCGGTGATGCCCTCGTTGAAGATGCCGACCACGCCGATGCAGAGATAGGCGCCGGCGAGGCCCGACATCATGCCCGCGAAGACGGTCGAGGCGTCGCGCAGGTTGAGCGGATTGAGGCCGAGCGCGCGGGCCGCCTGCGGCGCCGCGCCGGCAGCGCGGAGGCGAAGCCCGAGCCGCGTGCTGGCGAGGAACCAGGCCGTGACCGGCACCAGCAGCCACGCCGCCCAGGTGAGCGGGTCATGGTCCGACAGGATGGCGCCGAGGATGGGAATGTCGGCGACGACAGGAATATGGATGCGCGGCAGCATGGCGACGTCGGGCAGGCTGAGCGTGCCCGAGGTGCCGTACCAACTCTTCAGGAAGAAGCGCACCAGTCCGGCGACGGCGATGTTGAAACCGAGGCCGACGATGATCTCGTTCGCCTGCAGCCGCGTGACGGTGAGCGACATCAGGAGGCCGAGCAGGCCGCCGACGAGCGCGGCGGCGACGAGCGCCGCCGGCCAGCTTCCCGTCTGCGAGGCGACCATGAGCCCGACCAGCGCGCCGGCCAGCATCATGGAATCGAGGCCGATATTGACGAGGCCGGCGACGCGGTTGACCAACCCGCCAAGCGCGGCGAGCAGGATCGGCGTCGTCATGACGAAGGCCGCGTGGATGATGTTGTCGATCATTTGCCGCCCTGCCGCTGTTTCAGGAGCCAGCCGAAACGGGCGACTGCGAAGATCATCACCGTTCCCTGCAGGATGTTGACGATCTCGATCGGCACGTCGCTGAAGAGCTGGATGGTGGCGCCCGACGTCGCCAGCGCGCCGAAGAGGAGCGCCGCGAGCAGGATGCCGATCGCCGAACCGCGACCGAGCAGTGCCACCGCGATGCCGGTGAAGCCGTAGCCGGGCGAAAAGCCGACGACGAAGCGGTTGACGGTGCCGAGCGCCTGGATGCCGCCGGCGAGCCCGCCAATGGCGCCCGAAAGCAGCATCATCTTGATGATCAGCATCGGCACGTTGATGCCCGACGCGATGGCAAAGCGCGGGTTGAGGCCGGCAAGCCGGGTCTCGAGCCCGAGCGCCGTGCCGCGACCCCAGAGCCAGTAGAGCACCAAGAGCGCGAGCGCGATCAGGAAGCCGGCGTTCAGCGTCGAGGGCGGCAGCAGGCGCGGCAGGCGCGCGGCCTCCGCCACCATCGGCGTCGCCGAATTGGCGGAGCCCGGCGCCAGCAGCGGGCCGTTGACCAGCCAGGCGGTCAGGCTGACGGCGATGAAGTTCAGCATCAGCGTCGTCACGACTTCGTCGACGTCGAGCCGCGCCTTCAGGAGCGCCGGCACCAGCATCCACAGCGTCCCGGCGATGACGGCGGCGCCGAGCGCGAAGGGCAGAAGCAGCGCGGCCGGCAGCCCGACATAGGTGAAGCCGACATAGGCGGCGGCGAGGCCGCCGACGAGCACGCAGCCCTCGACGCCGACATTGAACACGCCGCTCCGAAACGCGACGGCGGTGGCGAGGCCGGTCAGGATCAGCGGCGTCGAGGCGGCGACGGTCGCCGCGATGCGCTTGACGCCGCCGAAGGATTCCTGGAGCAGCAGCCAGTAGACTTCGAGCGGATTGTGGCCGGCGACGCCGAGCACGATGCCGGCGACGACGAGGGCGAGCACCAGCGGCGCGACGGCGAGCGCGACATCGCGCCAGCCGACCGCCGGGGTCGCCCGGCCAGAAGAGGAAGCGACGGCGCTCATGCGGCGATCTCCGCGTGGGTTTCGCCCAGCATCATGCGGCCGAGCTCCTCGACCCTGGCCGAGCCGCGCGACACCTCGCCGGTGACGCGGCCGTCATAGAGGACGACGATGCGGTCCGACAGCGCGATGAGTTCATCGAGTTCTTCCGAAATGACCAGCACCGCCCCGCCCGCCTCGCGGTAGTCGAGCAGGCACTGGTGAATGAAGGCGATGCCGCGAATGTCGACGCCACGCGTCGGCTGGCAGGCGACGAGCAGCTTCGGGTTGCCGTCGAGCTCGCGCGCCATGGCGACGCGCTGCTGGTTGCCGCCCGACAGGCTGGAGATCGGCAGGGCCGACGAGTGGCGCTTGACCGAGAAGCGGTCGAGCAGTGTTTCGACATGGCGCTTGATGGCGCCCTTCTGCAGCACGCCGCCCTTGCAGAGCTCCGGCGAACGATGCCGGCCGGCGATCAGGTTTTCCGAGATCGGTGCGGAGAGGCAGAGCCCCTCCGCCGCGCGGTCCGGGCTCAGATAGGAGAGGCCCAGTTCGCGCCTGGCACGCAGGCCGAGCCTAGTCACGTCCTCGCCGTCGAGGCTGACCGAACCGCGCTCGATCCGGCCGAGGCCGGTGACGGTGGCGATCAGTTCGTCCTGGCCATTGCCGGCGACGCCGGCGATGCCGACGATCTCGCCGGCGCGGACGTCGAGATCGAGCTCCTTCAGCCGCAGCACGCGGCGGGCATCCATGGCGGCGAGGCCGCGAAGTTCGAGCACCGTCCGTCCGACCGTGCTCGGGCGGGCGTTCGGGCGGCTCAGGATCTCGCCGATCATCATCTCGGCCAGGGCCGCCTTGTTGGTCTCGGCGGTCTTCATCCCGCCGATGACCTTGCCGGCGCGGATGACGGTGATCTCGTCGGCGAGCGCCATCACCTCGTCCAGCTTGTGGCTGATGAAGAGGATGGTGCGGCCCTCCGAGCGCAGCTTCTTGAGCAGCACGATCAGCTCCTGCACCTGCGCCGGCGCCAGCACGGCCGTCGGCTCGTCGAGGATGAGCACGTCGGCGCCGCGATAGAGCAGGCGCAGGATCTCGACGATCTGGCGCACATGCACCGGCGCATCGTCGACCGGCATGTCCCAGTCGAGCGTCACGCCCGCCTCGCGCTCCAGCTTCCGCGCGGCTGCGAGGGCCTTCTTGCGATCGATGCGGCGCAGGCCGTCGAGCGGCTCCTGCGCCAGCACCAGGTTTTCCAAGAGCGTCAGCCCTGGCACCAGCATGAATTCCTGGTGCACCATGCCGATGCCCTTCTGGAAGGCGTCGGCGGGTCCGAAGAAGACGGCCGGCATGCCGTCGACGAGGACGACGCCCTCGTCCGGCCGGTCCATGCCCTGCAGGATGCGCATCAGCGTCGACTTGCCGGCGCCATTGCCGCCGACGATGGCATGGATGGTTCCGCGATGGGCGCGGAAGGTGATGCCATCATTGGCGACCAGCGCGCCGAACCGGCGGGTGACGCCCTGCGCCCCCAGTCGGATCGTCGTGTCCGGCTGAAATTCATCCATCGACATGGACCGTCCTTCAGAGAGGGATTGGCTTACTTCAGGAAGTCCGGGTAGCCTTGGTCGACGACGTTCCAGACCTTGGTCTTGCCGGAGAGGATGTCCTGCTTCGCCGCCTCGACCTTTTCGAGGATCGGCGCCGGGATCAGGCCCTTGGTGTACTTCATCTCCGACAGGCCGACGCCGTTCTCCTTGAGGCCGAGCGTGATCGTCTGGCCGCCCGGGAACTTGCCGGAGGCGTAGTCCTTCACCACCGTCTCGACGGCGTTGTCGGAATGCTTGACCATGCTGGTGAGCACGCTGCCCGGCGCGATGCCGTCCTGGTCGGTGTCGACGCCGATCGCGTAGACGCCGGCTTCCTTGGCCGCCTGGATGACGCCCATGCCGGTGCCGCCGGCGACGTGGTAGATCACGTCGGCGCCTTCCTCGATCATCGCCTTGGCCATCTGCAGGCCGACGGCCGGATCGCCGAAATTGTTGGAATAGGCGATCTTGACGACGATTTCGGGATTGGCCGCCTTGGCGCCCTCGACATAGCCGGAGATGAACTTGTCGATGCCGGCCGACTTGGTGCCGCCGATCACGCCGATCACCGGCTTGTCATTGATGCCCTTGATCGAGGTATCGGTCGTGACCAGCGCCGCGAGCGTGCCGGCGAGGTAGGAACCTTCCTGCTCCTGGAACAGCACCGAGGCGATGTTCGCACCTTCGCGCACCTGGTTCAGGATCACGTATTTGGTATCCGGATAGTCCTTGGCGACCTCGAGCATCGGCTCGCCATGGGCATATTCGAGATCGACGATGAGGCCGAAATCGGCATCCGAGGCACGACGCAGGATTTCGGTCGCCTGCGAAACCACTTCCTTGGATTCGACCGCCCTGCCCTCGAGCCCGGTCTCCTTCAGCGCGCGAAGAAAGCCGGAATGGGCGAGGTCGTTATAGGACTGGTCGCCGAGTCCGCCCTGCGAAACGATCAGGGCGACGGGCTTGTCCTCGGCCCTGGCGCTAGCCGTTCCAAGGGCCGAGGCGAGGACCGTCGTGGCCGCGAGCGCCATCGAAGTGATTTTCATCTGACTTCTCCGTGTTGGATGCGTGGTTTCGCGGCTGACGCATCAGCGTCGCCTCGTAGGAATATCGGCGCGCGTCGTAGACGGCGTTGACGGCGTCGAGCGGCATGCCGTCTGCGGCAAAGGAGTGGCGCGTCACCGCGACGACGACCGCCTCGTCGCCCAGGTTGAGCAGTTCCCGATCACCGGGCTCCGCCGTGCGGGCGATGAGACGCTCGGTAGCGCCATGCACCGAAAGACCACGCTCCTCGAAGAAGCGATAAAGCGAGAAGGAATGCGACGCCGCGACGTCGCGGGTAAGGCCGACCGTCCGCGCCAGCTCGGCCGAGATCAGCGAGCGATGCAGCGCGACCGCCATGCCATCGACGAGACGCAGGCGATCGAGCCGGATCAACTCGGTCCCCTCCGGATAGGGCAGGCCCGACTGCCAGGACGCCTCGCCGAAGGCGAGCAACTGGTGCGAGGCCTTGTGGCCGGCGGCCTCGACCGCCTCGGTAAAGCTCAGGAGATAGCCGGGCTGGCGGCGCAGCGGCGCGGCCGCGACGAACGACCCGCTGCCCTGGCGGCGGGTGATGAGGCCCTCGTCGGCGAGCTGTTCGACCGCTTTGGCGACGGTGAAACGACTGACTCCCCAGTCGCGCGCCAGCTGCGGTTCACTCGGAATCCGCGCGCCCTCCCCGAGCGAGGCGATGTCCTCGCGCAGCCGATCCGCGATCTGCAGATAAAGCGGACCGTCGCGGTCCCGCATTCCTGCCGCCATAGCTTCCTCCTAGCTTGTCCAGTCAACTGTACAAGCAGGCTTCAGGATTTCAAGCGGCCTTGCTGGTTTGCCGCGAAAATATTCTTCGGCGCCCCAATCGCGGCGGAATCCGTCACCTGGCGGCTACGCCGGCGCAGGAAGCGGCCAGCCCCCGCTGCATGGAATGGCGATGGCCAAGGGACGAGGATGAAGAGAAGCCTGCACCGCGCCGAGGACGGGCTTGACGGTCACAAGGTCCGGTGAGGAGCGGCGGTGCCGCGGTCACCGCCTAGAGGAAGGCGACCATGCCGAATTGCTCAGGGGCACGAAGCTTCGACGCCGGACGCGGCGATGAGCGCCAGTCGCCATGCTTTCTGCGACCGAAAGGGCAGCGTCGACCCTGTCCAGCGGCGTTGACCTGTCGACAACGCGGTGAATATAGCTTGCCTTCCTTAATTTCGATTCGGCTTCATATTGGCTCAGAGACCTCCGATCGGCGGCATAGCCACCGTACCGCGCCTGCCTGCCTTGAAGCAGGACGGGAGATCTGGTGACCGTAGACCGCCGGTCCGGTTGGCGCTGATTCTCGCGCTGACGACGGCGCTGGGCGGCTGCATCGTCGTCGGCCCCGACGTCGAGAAGCCGACGGTCTCTCTCCCGATGAAATGGAGCGGCGGTGCCGCGGTCAAGCCGTCGAGGCCGCCGGAGCTGTCGCAATGGTGGCAACGGCTCGGCGACCCGATGCTCGACGAGCTCGTGGACGAGGCCGTGGCCGGCAATCTCGACGTCGCGACCGCCAAGGCCCGCGTCCGCGAGGCGCGCGCCAGCTATCGCCAGACCGTGGGCAGCCTCCTCCCCTCGGCCAATGGCAGTGGCGCCGCGAGCCGTAGCAAAAGCTATGGCGATGTCTCCAGCCAGTTCCAGGCAGGGCTCGACGCCAGCTGGGAGCTCGACCTGTTCGGCGGCAACAAGCGCGCCGTCGAGGCCGCCCGCTACGGCATGGACGCGGCCGAGGAAGAGCTGCGCGCGGCGCTTCTCACCATGGTCGGCGACGTCGCCAGCAACTATGTCGCCGCGCGCGGCTACCAGGCCCGCATCGCGCTCGCCCGGCGCACCGC
>JAEWAD010000383.1 GCA_023391905.1 Pseudomonadota bacterium
CGCCGCCCCGTCGCACGACGCCCCGTTGAACAACCGCGCCGAGATGACCGGCCTCGGTGCCATCGACCGCGAGGGCGGGCGCGTCAGCGTCGACGAGAAGGCGATGATCAATTGCCGCGCCGACGTGAACCAATTGCTGCCGCTCAAGTACACGTGGGCCTGGGAGCGATACCTCGCCGCCTGCAACAATCACTGGATGCCGACCGAGGTCTCGATGCAGGCCGACATCGCGCTCTGGAAGTCGAAGGACGGGCTGACCGAGGACGAGCGGCGCGCCATCAAGCGCAATCTCGGCTTCTTCGCGGCTTCGGAATCGCTGGTCGCCAACAACATCGTGCTGGCGATCTACCGGCACCTGACCAATCCGGAATGCCGGCAGTACCTGCTGCGCCAGGCGTTCGAGGAGGCGGTGCACACGCACACCTTCCAGTACATCGTCGAGAGCCTCGGCCTCGACGAGGGCGAACTCTTCAACATGTACCGGGAAGTGCCGTCGATCACCGACAAGGCGGCCTGGGCGCTGAAGCACACCCAGCATCTCGACGATCCCGACTTCAAGACCGGCACGCCGGAAAATGATCAGGCCTTCCTGCGCGATCTCGTCGCCTTCTACGTGATCTTCGAGGGCATGTGGTTCTACACCGGCTTCGCGCAGATCCTGTCGCTCGGCCGGCGCAACAAGATGGTCGGCATCGCCGAGCAGTACCAGTACATCCTGCGCGACGAGAGCATCCACCTGAACTTCGGCATCGACGTCATCAACCAGATCAAGGTGGAGAACCCGCATCTGTGGACGGCTTCGTTCCAGGACGAGCTGCGCGGCATGATCCGCGAGGCGGCCGAGCTCGAGGCCGCCTATGGCCGGGATACGATGCCGCGCGGCTTCCTCGGTCTGAACGCGGCGCTGTGCGAGAGCTACATGCACTTCATCGCCAACCGCCGCTGTGCCCAGCTCGGCCTCGCCGCCGTGTTCCCGGAGACGGAAAACCCGTTCCCGTGGATGTCGGAGGCGATGGATCTCAAGAAGGAGAAGAACTTCTTCGAGACGCGCGTCATCGAGTACCAGAACGGCGGCGCGCTCGCCTGGGACTGATTTTCTACGACGCGGCGGACAGGTGCGCCGCCGCGCCGCCATCCTGTCGTGCCGGAGGGCGTCAGGCTTCCGCGGGGGCTGTCGGCGCGTCGTCGTGCTGCGTCGATGCCGTGCTCGCCCGCTCGGTCGCGGCGGCATGGGCGAGGTCGCGTTCAGCCAGGTTGAGGATGGCGTCGACCGCCCGGCGCGCGCCCTCTCTGTCGCGCATGCGTAGCGCCTCGACGAGCGAATGATGCGCGACGATCGCGTCCTGATAGTCCGCGACGGCCTGGGCCGAGGCGCCGAGGGCGCGATGCAGGGCGGCGTGGATGAGGCCGTAGAGCTGCGCGAAGACGCGGTTGTGGCTCGCCTTCAGCAGCACGGTGTGGAAGACGACGTCGGCCTCGGTGAAAGTTTGGAAATCCTTCGCCGCCGCCATGCGCTGCCAGGCGTGGTCGAGATCGGCGATCTCCTGCGCCGTGGCGCGGCTGGCCGCGAGCTCGGCCGCCGCGGGTTCGATCGCCCGACGCGCCTCGAGCACCGATTTCAGCAGCGCCTCGTCCAGGAAATCGCTGCCCATCCATTCGATGATGTCGGGGTCGAGGAGGTTCCAATCCTCCTTGTCGCGCACGACGGTGCCGACGCGGGGGCGGCCGCGTACCAGGCCCTTCGACTCGAGCACCTTCAGGGCTTCGCGGATCACCGTCCGGCTGACACCGAATTCGGTGCAGAGGTCGTTTTCGCGCGGCAGGTTGGTGTTGGGCGGGAAACGGCCGGATGCGATGGCCCGGGCCAGCGTGGCGATGATCTCCTTCTGGACGCGCGGCTTCGTCCGCCGTGGCGTGGCACTGGCGGCGGCGGGCTTCCCGGAGGGCGTCGCTAACGTCTTGGTCTTGCTTGTCATCACACTCGGCTTGGGCGTCGCTGGAACGCGCATCGGATACTAAGAGCCAATCCCATGCGCTCGCGCCGGGATCAAGGGCGGAATTCTCATCTCAATTAATCATACAACGTCATTGACCAGTATGATCATTCGAAATATGGGTCAGACACTGCCGCTGGATGCGGTGGGCAATTTTTCTCGTGGGAGTGAGACAAATGCGTCTTTGGAAGAGTGCCGTCATGGCCGGCGCGGCCGTGATGATCGCCCTGTCGTCGGCTCATGCGGCGGACGTCAAGATCGGTTTCGTCGTCAAGCAGCCGGAAGAGCCCTGGTTCCAGGACGAGTGGAAGTTCGCCGAGGTCGCGGCCAAGGAGAAGGGCTTCACGCTGGTCAAGATCGGCGCCGAGGACGGTGAGAAGCTGCAGTCGGCGATCGACAATCTCGGCGCCCAGGGCGCGCAGGGCTTCATCGTCTGCACGCCGGACGTCAAGCTCGGCCCGGGCATCGTCGCCAAGGCCGCCGCCAATGACTTGAAGCTGATGACCGTCGACGACCGCCTGGTCGATGCCGATGGCAAGCCGCTCGAGGACGTGCCGCATATGGGCATCTCCGCCACCAAGATCGGCGAGGCCGTCGGCGAGGCGATCGCTGCCGAGATCAAGAAGCGCGGCTGGGATCCGAAGACGGTCGGCGCGATCCGCGTCTCCTATGACCAGCTGCCGACCGCCGTCGATCGCGTCGATGGCGCCATCGCCGCCCTGAAGGCTTCCGGCTTCCCGGCCGAGAACATCTTCGACGCGCCGCAGGCCAAGACCGACACGGAAGCCGCCCTCAACGCCGCTACCGTCGTGCTCAACAAGCATGCCGACATCAAGAACTGGGTCGCCTTCGGCCTGAACGACGAAGCGGCGCTTGGCGCCGTCCGCGCCACGGAAAGCGTCGGCATCCCGGCCGCCAACGTCATCGCCATCGGTATCGGCGGCGCGGAATCGGCGATCAACGAGTTCAAGAAGGCGGATCCGACCGGCTTCGTCGGCACCGTCATCATCTCGCCGAAGCGTCACGGCTACGAGACGGCGATCAACATGTATGACTGGATCGCCAACGACAAGGCGCCGCCGGCGCTGACGCTCACCGCCGGCCAGCTGGCGCTGCGCGACAACTACGAAGCCGTCCGCAAGGAACTCGGCATCGAGTAATTCGCCCGGCCTCGATCACCCGGCGGCGGACCTGTCCGCCGCCGGTTCTCGTTTGCGGGGGGAGCGTCGCACATGACTGACTTTCTAGAATTCTCCAACATTTCCAAGAGCTACCCGGGTGTCCGGGCGCTGTCGGGAATCTCGTTTGGCGTCGCCAAGGGTCGGGTGCACGGCCTGATGGGCGAGAATGGCGCCGGCAAGTCGACCCTGATCAAGATCCTGTCGGGCGACATCCGCGCCGACGAGGGCGAGATCCGCATCGATGGCGTCGTCCAGCATTTCCATTCCACCCGCGACGCCTTCGCGGCGCGTGTCACCGTCGTGCACCAGGAACTGCAGCTGGTGCCGGAACTCTCCGTCGCCGAGAACCTGCGGCTCGGCCATTTCCCGGCCAAGGCCGGCGTCATCAGCTTTCGCGAGCTCGTCGCCGATGTCGGCAGCAAGCTGAAGGAGATCGGCGTCGACGTCGACCCGCGCACCAAGGTCGCGGCGCTGTCCATCGGCGAGCGCCAGATGATCGAGATCGCCAAGGCGGTGATGCTCGACGCCCGCGTCATCGCGCTGGACGAGCCGACCTCGTCGCTCTCCTCGCGCGAGAGCGAGATCCTGTTCACGCTGATCGACCGGCTGCGCGAGCAGGGCAAGGTCATCCTCTACATCTCGCACCGCCTCGACGAGGTGTTCCGCCTCTGCGACGGCGTCACGGTTCTGCGCGACGGCAAGCTCGCCGCCCACCATGCCAGCATGGAAGGCGTCACGCGCGACCAGATCGTCTCCGAGATGGTCGGCCGCGAGATCAGCGATATCTGGGGCTGGCGCGGCCGCGACGTCGGCGACGTCCGCCTGAAGGTCGAGGGCATCACAGGCTCCCGCCTGCCGAACCCGGTCGGTTTCGAGGCGCGCAAGGGCGAGATCCTCGGCTTCTTCGGCCTGGTCGGCGCCGGCCGCAGCGAACTGATGCGCCTCGTCTACGGCGCCGATCATCGCCATGCCGGCAGCGTCGCCATCGACGGCAAGCCGGTCGCGCCCAGCGATCCGCGCCAGTCGATCCGCGCCGGCCTGGTGCTCTGCCCCGAGGACCGCAAGTTCGACGGCATCGTCCAGGGCCGCTCGGTCTCGGACAACATCGCCATCTCGGCGCGGCGTCATTTCTCGCCGCTCGGCATCCTCAATCTCGGCAAGGAAGCGGCGCTGGCCGATGGCTTCATTAGGAGTCTGCGCATCCGCACGCCGTCGCGCAAGCAGGACATCGTCAATCTCTCGGGGGGTAACCAGCAGAAGGTCATCCTGGCCCGCTGGCTGGCCGAGACCGACGTCCGCGTCCTGATCGTCGACGAGCCGACCCGCGGCATCGACGTCGGCGCCAAGTCGGAGATCTACGAACTGCTCTACTCGCTGGCCGAGAGCGGCCTCGCCATCGTCGTGGTGTCGAGCGAGCTGCCGGAAGTGATGGGCATCTCCGATCGCATCGCCGTCATGTGCGGCGGCAGCATCGCTGCCACCTTCGATCGCGCCGATTTCAACGAACGCACCATTCTCGCGGCAGCCTTGCCGGACCGCTCTGCGGCGGAAGCAATCAAGAAGGTTTCCTGATGACCGGTTCCCTGAAGCGAATCCTGCTCGGCGAGCAGGGCCTCGTCGTGATCTTCGCCATCGCCTTCGCCGTGGTGGCGCTGACCGTCCCGAACTTCCTGACCGAGCGCAACATGCTCGGCCTGCTGCAGTCGGTGGTGACGATCGGCATCGTCTCCTGCACCATGATGTTCTGCCTGGCCTCGCGTGACTTCGACCTTTCGGTCGGCTCGATCGTCGCCTTCACCGGCATGGTCGCGGTCATGGCCTCGAACGCCACCGGATCGATCCCACTCGGCCTGCTGATCGCCGTCGGCTTCGGCACCTTCGTCGGCTTCGTCAACGGCGTCGTCATCGCCAAGCTGAAGATCAACGCGCTGATCACCACGCTCGCGACGATGCAGATCGTGCGCGGCCTGGCCCTGATCTCGTCGGATGGCCGCGCCGTCGGCATCAACGATGCGTCGTTCTACCAGCTCGCGCTGTCGAAGTTCCTCGGCGTGCCGACGCCGATCTGGGTCATGGGCGCGCTGTTCTGCATCTTCGGCTTCGTCCTGAACCGCACCGTGTTCGGTCGCAACACGCTCGCCATCGGCGGCAATCCGGAGGCCTCGCGCCTTGCCGGCGTCAATGTCGACTGGATGCGGATCTGGATCTTCACGCTGCAGGGCCTGGTCTGCGCCATCGCCGGCATCCTGCTCGCCTCGCGCATCACCTCCGGCCAGCCCAACGCGGCGACCGGCCTCGAGCTCTCCGTCATCTCGGCCTGCGTGCTCGGCGGCGTGTCGCTCGCCGGCGGACGGGCGGCGATGACCGGCGTCATCGTCGGCGTGCTGATCATGGGCATTGCCGAGAATGTCATGAACCTGCTCAATATCCAGGCCTTCTACCAGTATGTGGTGCGCGGCCTGATCCTCCTGATGGCGGTTCTGCTCGACAATCTGCGCTCCCGCTCGCTCGGCCGCCGCTAGGAACTGACAGAATGAAGATCACCAAGATCGAGACGCATGTCGTCAATGCCGAGATGCGGAACTGGGTGTTCGTCCGCGTCCTGACCGACCAGCCGGGCCTCTATGGCTGGGGCGAGGCGACGCTGGAATGGAAGGCGCGCGCCATCGTCGGCGCCATCGCCGACCTGGAGCCGATCCTGCTCGGCCTCGACCCGCGCGACATCGAATACGCCGTCAGGGCGATGAAGAAGCACGGCTTCTGGCAGCCGCTCGGCGTCATCGGCATGACGGCGCTGTCCGGCATCGAGATGGCGCTCTGGGACATCCTCGGCAAGTCGCTCGACGTGCCGGTCTGGCGGCTGTTCGGCGGCAAGGTGCGCGACCGCGTGCCGATCTACACCCATCTCGGCCTCGGCCAGATGGACGCCGTCTACAACTCGATGGACGCTTCCTCGCTGGTCGAGCGCGGCCTCGCCGTCAAGGAGCAGGGCTACAAGGCGATGAAGGTCGTCAACGTGCCCTATACCCACTACACGGCGACGCCCTCGGCGATCGACGATTTCGTCCGGAGCATGGGTGCGCTGCGCGAGGCGATCGGTCCGGAGATCGAGCTGATGGTCGATTTCCACGGCCGCTGCGCCTCGGCCGGCGCCGCGCTCTCCTATCTGCGAGCGCTCGAGCCGTTCAACGTGATGTTCGCCGAGGAGCCGATCCCGCCCGGCGACGTCGCCTCGATGAAGGTGATCGCCGACGCGTCGCCGGTCGCCATCGCCCATGGCGAGCGGCTGACGAGCGCCGCCGAATTCGCGCCCTATATCGAGGCGCGGACGATGACCGTCGCCCAGCCGGATCTCTGCCATTGTGGCGGCTTCAGCGAGGCGCGGCGCATCGCGGCGCTCGCCGAGGTGGCCGGCATCGGCCTTGCCCCGCACAACCCGCTCGGGCCGATCGCCGGCGTCGCGGCGCTGCACTTCGACGTCGCCACGCCGAACGTCATCATCCAGGAAGAGATGACCGGCGCCGTGCCGTGGTATTTCGAGGTGGTGCAGGGTCCGATCGAGCGCGTCGATGGCGCCTGGCAGGTGCCGCAGGCGCCGGGTCTCGGCGTCGAGGTCGATCTCGCCGTCGCGGCGAAGCATCCCTGGAAGCAGGAACCGTTCCCGACCCGCGACGCCGTCATGCCCGACGGCACCATCGTCGACTGGTAGGTTCGTCATGGCCGGACGCCTGGAAGGCAAGGTCGCCATCGTTACCGGCGCCGCGCGCGGCATCGGCGCGGCGATCGCCCGCCGTTTCGCCGCCGAGGGGGCCTCGCTCGGGCTGATCGACATCGACGCGGAGGCGCTTGCCGCCTTCGCGATCGAGTTGGAAGGAGAAGGCGCGACCCTTATCACGGCAGAAGCCAATATCGGCGAGCGGGGCTCGGTCGAAGCCGCCGTCGCGGTGGTGAAGGCGCGCTATGGCCGGGTCGACGTGCTGGTCAACAATGCCGGCATCAACGTCTTCGCCGATCCGCTGGAGCTCGCGGACGAGGAGTGGCGGCGCTGCATGGCCGTCAACCTCGAAGGCGCCTGGCACATGATCCGCGCCGTCCTGCCGGGCATGATCGCGGCGGGGCAGGGGTCGATCGTCAACATCGCCTCGACGCACGCCTTCTCGATCATTCCGGGCACCTTCCCCTATCCGGTCGCCAAGCACGGCCTGCTCGGCCTGACGCGTTCGCTTGCCGTCGACTATGCGCCGCAGGGCGTCCGCATCAACGCGATCGCACCCGGTTATATCGAGACCGACAAGGTCAAGGACTGGCTGGCGGAGTTTCCGGATCCCGCCGCGGCGCGGGCCCGGGTCGAGGGGCTGATCCCGCTCCGCCGCATCGGCACGCCCGAACAGGTCGCGCATGCGGCGGTATTCCTGGCGAGCGATGAGTCCGCCTTCAGCACCGGCTCGGTTCTGACCATGGATGGCGGTCGGTCGGTCGTCTATCACGACTAAAGCAAACGGCCGGCCCCAGTGGGGCCGGCCGTGCATCGGTGTCCGACACCCGGGCCCTTCGCCGTCGAAGGGGCCGGGCTCGGGAACTGTCGTCCTTAGAGCTTCAGCAGCGGATCCGGCTGGTCGGCGCTGAACGGCACGTCGTCGACGCCCCAGCTGCGGTGCACGGTGTGGACATGCGCGTCGCGGCCGCCATTCTGCTTCAGGATGTCGAGGATCTTGGCATCGTCCTTGGCGTCCGGCGTGTGCACCCAGAGCAGCAGGCCGCCATTGGCGAGCTGCTGGTGGATCGCCGCCGCATGCTTGCGGCCGAAGACGCGCGACAGGACGAAGCCGGCCGAGCCGGTGGCCAGCGTGCCGCCGATCGTCAGGGCCAGCGCCGGGATCAGCGCGACGCCGGCCG
>JAEWAD010000416.1 GCA_023391905.1 Pseudomonadota bacterium
TCGCGGAACTGCTCGGCGCGACGTTCGGCGGCACGGCATGACGCCGCCGCGCGAGGTCGCCGCCTTCCCCTGGCGCGAGGCGATGGCGATCGGCTTCGGCAGGCTGCGGCTTTCGAGCCGCGAGTTCTGGGCACTGACGCCACGCGAACTCGCCGCCGCGATCGAGGGCCTGACCGGAAGGACGCCCGCGCCGATGGACCGCGCCGCCTTCGACGACCTGGCGCGACGGTTTCCGGATCGGAGGCCCTGACAGCTCTCTGGGGCGCAGCGAAAAGGCTAGCACAGCCATCATCCTGAGGTGCCCGGCGAAGCCGGGCCTCGAAGGAGGATCCAGCTGACACCCTTCGGCGATCCGGGAGGGCGCGGAGTTCACTGGACCCTCCTTCGAGGCTTCGCTGGCGCGAAGCACCTCAGGATGATGGTCGGGGCTCAAGGAAGCCTGCCTTAAGGAAACGACGCGCGCGAAGGAGACAGCATGACCACGCCGATCGATGAACTCTCCGTACGCATCACCGCCGATACCGCCGCCTTCACCGCCTCGCTGGAGGGGCTCGCCAAGCAGGCGGATGGGTTTTCCGGCACGATCAGCCGGGCGTTTCGCGAGGCCGTCGTCGGCGGCAAGGAATTCGACGACATCCTCAAGGGCCTGGCCCTGCGCTTCTCGACCATGGCGCTGAACGCGGCGCTGAAGCCGATCGAGAACGGCATTGGCAGCCTGCTTTCGGGCCTGGTCGGTTCGCTGGGTTCGCTCGGCGGCGTGACGCCGTTCGCCAAGGGCGGCGTCGTCGCCAGCCCGACCTATTTCCCACTCTCCGGCGGGCTCGGGCTGATGGGCGAGGCGGGGGCGGAAGCCGTCATGCCGCTCGCGCGCGGGCCGGATGGAAGGCTCGGCGTCGCCGGCGGCGGCAGTGGGCCGGTGACGGTCAACATCGCCATCCAGACGGCGGACGTCGCGTCGTTCCGCAAGTCCGAGGCGCAGGTCGCCGCGACACTCGCCCGCGCCGTCGGGCGCGGCAGGAGGGGGCTCTGATGCCGTTGATCCCGGCCTTTCACGAAGTGCGCTTTCCGACCGACATCGCCTTCGGCTCGTCGGGCGGGCCGGAGCGGCGGACCGAGATCGTCACGCTCGGCTCCGGTGGCGAGCGGCGCAACGCCCGCTGGGCCGATGCGCGCCGCCGCTATGACGCCGGCTATGGCGTGCGCTCGCTCGCCGATCTCGACCAGGCGATCCAGTTCTTCGAGGAGCGGCGCGGTCGCCTGTTCGGCTTCCGCTGGCGCGACCGGATGGACGACGCCTCGGCGCCGCCCGGCGTCGCCATCGCCGCGACCGACCAGAAGCTCGGAACCGGCGACGGCGAGACGGCGGTGTTCCAGCTGTCAAAGACCTATGGCGCGCTGCACGCGCCCTTTGAGCGGATGATCGCCAAGCCCGTCGACGGCTCGGTCCTGGTCGCGATCGACGGCGCGCCGCTGGATCCGGACGCCTTCGCCGTCGACCCGACGACCGGCCGCGTCACCTTCTCGGCACCGCCGGACGAGGGCGTCGAGCTGACGGCAGGTTTCCGCTTCGACGTGCCGGTGCGCTTCGACACCGACCATCTCGTCGTCAACCTCGCCGCCTTCGAGGCCGGCGACATCCCGTCGATCCCGATCGTGGAGATCCGGCCGTGAGGAAATGGGCATGAGAGCGATCCCCGCCGATCTCGCCGCGCATCTTTCCGGCGATGCCTCGACGACCTGCCATTGCTGGCGTCTCGAACGGGCCGACGGCGTCACGCTCGGCTTCACCGACCATGACCGCGACCTCACCTTTGACGGCGTCACCTTCGAGGCGGCGAGCGGGCTCGATGCCGGCGAGGCGAATGCCGAGACCGGCCTGGTTACGGGCGGCATGGAGGTCGCCGGCGCGCTCACCTCTGACCGGCTCTCCGAGGCGGATCTCGCGGCAGGAAAATTCGACCATGCCCGGATCGAGACCTATCTCGTCAACTGGGCCGCGCCGGCCGAGCGGCTTCTGCTGCGCGTCGGCCATGTCGGCGAGGTGCTTCGAGAGGATGGCGCGTTTCGGGCCGAGATCCGCGGCCTCGCCGCCGCGCTCGATCAGCCGCAGGGCCGCGTGTTCCGCGCCTCTTGCGACGCCGATCTCGGTGACGGGCGCTGCCGGGTCGATCTCGACGACCCGGCCTATCGCGGCAGCGGCGCCGTCGTCGCCGCGGCGGACGGGCGGCGCTTCACGGTCTCCGGCCTCGACGGTTTCGCGGCCGGATGGTTCGAACGCGGCGTCGTCCACTGGACGAGCGGTGCCAATGATGGCCGCCGGGCGGTGGTGAAGGCGCAGCGCGCCGGCGCAGAAGGACTGACGATCGAACTCTGGAGTCCGATGACCGGGCCGATCCTGCCGGGCGACGGCTTCACCGTCACGGCGGGCTGCGACAAGCGCTTCGCCACCTGTCGAGAAAAATTCGCCAACGGGCTGAATTTCCGGGGCTTTCCGCACATGCCCGGCAATGATTTCGCGCTCGGCTACGCCCGCTCCGGCAGCCGCAATGACGGCGGCCGGATCTCCGGCTGAGGGGTAGATCAGCCCGGCCGGACGGGCGGCGCGGCGGCGAGCGCGGTTTCCAGCGCGTCGATCGCGGCGAGCGCCTCGCGGGCGGCCTCGTCCTGCAAGGG
>JAEWAD010000470.1 GCA_023391905.1 Pseudomonadota bacterium
GCGAACGGCCCCGCGATGGAGAGCGAAGGCGTCGCCGCCGCCGGCGCCGGCACGGCCTCGACCGTGTCGCCGATCGCGGCGAAGACGACGAGGCTGTCGAGCGTGTGATAGCCGTCGGCGCGGCGCCCCGTCACATGCAGGGCGAGATTGATCTTCGCGGGGGCGAATTCGGACACAAGAAGGGGGCCGGAAACGGCCCCCTGCGCATTGGCGGCTCGCTCGGTCACTGCGCCGTTTCGAGCTTCGGAATGTTGAGGATCATGCCCGGGCGCAGATTGTTGGGATTGCCGAGCTTGTCGCGGTTGGCCTCGATCAGGCGGCCATAGAGCTCGCCGTCGCCATAGACCTTGAGCGCGATCTTCCAGAGCGTGTCGCCGGCGCCGACCGTGAACGGCTCGCCCTGGGCGGGCGCGGCCGGGGCGCCGTCGCTCACCGTTCCGGTGGCGGCCGAAGCGACCTGCGTCTGCTCGACCTTGTCGAGACCATGCGCCAGCTTGGCGAGGATGCGCTCCTTGTCGGCCGGCTCGGGGTTCAGGTCGCGCGCATGCGCCCACTGGAACGTCGCCTCGAGCTTGCGCCCGACCTTCCAGTACGCGTCGCCGAGATGGTCGTTGATCGTCGCGTCGTCGGCCTTCAGCGAGATGGCGCGCTCGAGCTGGCCGACGGCCTGGTCGTACTTGCCCTGCTTGAAGTAGGCCCAGCCGAGGCTGTCGACGATGTAGCCGTCGTTCGGCTTCAGCTCGACGGCCTGCTTGATCATGTCGGTGGCGCGGTCGAGGTTCATGCCCCGGTCGATCCAGCTATAGCCGAGATAGTTGAGCACCTGCGGCTCTTCCGGCTGGATCTCGAGCGCCTTGAGGAAGTCCGGCTCGGCCTTGGCCCACTGCTTGTCGCGCTCATAGGCGATGCCGCGGAAGAAATAGATCAGCCAGTTGCGCGCATTGTCGTCGTCGATCGCGTTGATCGCCCGCGTGTACATCGCGGCGGATTCGCCATAGCGCTTGCCGGTGCGGTGGATGGTGGCGAGCGTCGTCAGCGCGTCGATGTCGCGCGGGTTGGCGGCGATCAGGCGCTTCAGCCGCTTGGACGCGTCGTCGTGCTTGCCGATCGCGTCATAGGAGAGCGCGATCTGCAGGTCGGCATTGCGGCGCAGCGGCGAGTTCTTCGCCACCTGGTCGAAGATCGGGATCGAGCGCTCGAAGCGCTGCGCGTTCTGCGTCAGGTCGCCGAGCGCCATCAGCACCAGCTCGTTCTTCGGCTGCAGATAGAGCGCGAGCCGCAGATAGAGCGTGGCGACGTCGGCGCCACCGCTTTCCGTGCCGAGCGCCGAGCCGAGGCCATAAAGGACCTCCGCGGCGCCGTCCTGGGCGTTGCGGATCAGCGGCGCGGGCTTCTTGCCGGCCTTGATCTCCGCCAGCAGCGCGGCGATGACGGGGTGGCCGACGCTGTTCTTGGTGAAGCCTTCGAGCGCCGCCTTGGCTTCGTCCATCTTGCCGGCGCGCGCCATCAGCCGGGCATAGGCCTCGGCGATGCGCATCGATCCCGTCTCGGCCTCATAGGCCTTGGTGATGGCTTCCAGCGCCGCGTCGGTGCGGCCGGCATGGGAATTGATCAGCGCGCTGTTGAAGTTCTTGAAGACGCTGTACCACTCGGGGCCCTGCAGCGTTTCGACGATCTTCAGCGCCGCGTCCGTCTGGCCCTGGCCCTCGGCTGCCCAGGCGGAGAGCAGGCCGGAGGTGATGTTGCCGAGCGGGCCCTTGTCGCCCTGGGCGAACTGCTTGCCGGCCTCGGCATACTGCTTCGCCTTCAGCGCCTTGACGCCCAGCGCCATGCGGCCGACGCGGTTGTCGCCATTGAGCTTGACCAGCTCCTCGGCGAGCGGGATTGCCCGCTCGACATCGCCATTGGCGAGCAGCAGCATGAAGGTGCGGTCGAGCAGGATCAGGTTTTCCGGATCCTGGCTCAGCGCCTCCTCGAAGAAGACGACGGCCGAATCGTAGTCCTGCGAAGTGGTGGCGCTGAGCGCCGCCAGATAGCTGCCGGTCAGCGTCGGCATCGCGTCGTCGAGCAGGTCCGAGATCGATGTCTCGGCTTGCGCGGCGGCGCTTGCGATCAGGCTGGTGCTGGCCAGAAGGGCGAAGCAGACCGCAGCGGTGCGAAGCGGTCGGACGAGCGATGTCAGCGTGCGGTGCATCGAAATCCTGTCTGATACCGACGGTTGGTATAGAACCTCGACCCCGAGGCTGGGCAAAGAGGATGGCGCTTTTAGGACCACCCCGCAAGCATGTGGGTCGGCACCGGCCGCTACGGCAGGCGCGGCCTAGTGCGCCCGCTCGATGCAGAAATCGATGACCTCGACGAGGGCGGCCTTCCAGTCGCTGTCGGGGAACACATCGAGCGCCGCGCGCGCCGTTTCGCCGAACTGGCGGGCCCGCTCGATGGTTTCCTCGATCGTCTTGTGCGAGCGCAGGATGGCGATCGCCTTCTCCAGGTCGCCGTCGCGGATGTCGCCCTTTTCCAGGACGCGCTTCCAGAAGTCGCGCTCCGCCTCGGAGCCACGCCGATAGGCGAGCACGACCGGCAGCGTGATCTTGCCCTCGCGGAAATCGTCGCCGACCTTCTTGCCGAGGTCGGCCGAGTTGCCGCCATAGTCGAGCGCGTCGTCGATCAGCTGGAAAGCGAGGCCGAGATCGGTGCCGTAGGTGGCGAAGGCCGTGCGACGCACCGGGTCATTGTCGGCGATGATCGGGCCGACTTCGGCCGCGGCGGCGAAGAGCGCGGCGGTCTTGGCCTTGATGACGGCCAGGTATTCGTCCTCTGACGTCGCCATGTTCTTGGCGGCGGCGAGCTGCATCACCTCGCCCTCGGCGATGACCGTCGCCGCCGTGGAAAGCACGTCGAGCGCGTCGAGCGAGCCGACCTCGACCATCATGCGGAAGGCCTGGCCGAGCAGGAAATCGCCGACCAGAACGCTTGCCTGGTTGCCCCAGAGCATCCGCGCCGCCAGCTTGCCGCGCCGCAATTCGCTCTCGTCGACGACGTCGTCATGCAGCAGCGTCGCCGTGTGCATGAACTCGACGCTGGCGGCGAGCTTCACATGGCCGTCGCCCTCATAGCCGGACATGCGCGCCGCGGCGAGGGTGAGCATCGGCCGCAGCCTCTTGCCGCCCGAAGAAATCAGATGCTGGGCGACCTCGGGGATCATCTCCACATCGGACCCGGCCTTGGACAGGATGATCTGGTTCACCCGTTCCATGTCGGCCGATACAAGCGCGACGAGAGGTTCGATCCGGGCTGCGCCCTTCTTCTTGCTCTCGTCGAGCGGAACTACCAATCCCACGGGCAACGCTCCCGGTTCGCCTCTGTTTCGCGGGCGACAATAGGGGGACGGGGGGCCCGGAACAAGTGACACGATGGCTCACAACGGGCGGGAAGCGGCCTGATCGGACACTTTCTTGCTGCGCTGCGGCGAATAACCCGCAGGGATTGTTCGCACCATTGCTGCCGGAGGCCGCGCACCTTACGTTTGCTCACATGCGTCAGTGCCGGCGGCAACCCTCGAGGGGACATGGAAGAGCTCATCCGCACCAATGACATGGTCATGATTTCCTTCGTCGAGGCCCTGCTCAAGGATGCCGGGATCGAGCATCTCGTCGTCGACCAGAACATGAGCGTCATGGAGGGCTCGCTCGGCGTGCTTCCCCGCCGCATCCTCGTCGTCGAGGAAGACATCGCCGAGGCGCGGCAATTGCTGACCGACGCGGGCGTCGGCGGCGAATTGCGGCCGAAGGGAGCCTAGCCGATGCTCGTCGCCGCGCCCGAGACGACGGTCGACGCCTTCCTGGGCGGACGCGTCGAGGCGGTGCAGCCGGCGCGCGGCCATCATCGCTCGGGGCTCGACGCGGTGATTCTCGCCGCGGCGCTCGGGCCGACCGCACGCGGCCTTGTGGCCGATCTCGGATCCGGCGCCGGCGTGGCGGGCCTGTCGCTGGCGGCGCGGGCGCCCGGCGTTTCCGTCGTCCTGGTCGAGCGTGAGCCCGCCCTGGTCGATTGCGCGACCGAGGCGCTGGCGCGGCCCGGCAACGCAGCCTTTGCCGGCCGCGTCGAGGTGGCCTCCGTCGATCTTCTCACCGAGGCCGCGCGCAAGGCAGCGGGGCTCGCCCCGGCGTCCTTCGATCATGCGCTGATGAACCCGCCGTTCCACGATCGCGGCCGCGTGCGCGCCTCGCCGGACGATCTCCGGGCGCGGGCCCATGTGCTGGAGGCGGGCGGTCTCGACGCCTGGTTCCGCGCCGCGTCGGCGCTCGTCCGGCCGCGCGGCACGCTCGCCGCCATCC
>JAEWAD010000489.1 GCA_023391905.1 Pseudomonadota bacterium
GGTCCAGACCGACCCATACCGGCAGCGTCTTCTCAACTTCCTGATCGTGGTCCCGATGGCGATGGCCGGGTTCATGCTCGGCGCGCTGGTCGCCGGGCACGGCCTTCTGACGCCGGTCCTTCTGATCCTGGTCGCGCTCGTGTCGGGGCTGGTCAGCGGCTATGGCGCCGTCTTCTCGACGGGCGCCATGCAGATGCTGGTGCTGGCCGTCATCGGCTCGGTTCATCACGACGCGTCGTCGCTGTGGCTGCCGGCGCTCCTGTTCGCGGCCGGCGCGGCCTTCGCCGCCCTGCTGATCGCGATCGAGGCGCTGTTCGACCGCTCCCTCCCGGAGCGGCAAGCGCTCGCCCGCTTGCTGCATGCGCTGGCGCATCTAGCGCGCATGGCCGCCGACCCGCCCGAGCCGGCCAAGGACTCGCTGTCGACCCCGTTCGAGCTGCAGCGCCGCCATGTCACGGATGCGATGCAGCTGGCCTATTCGAACCTGCTCGAGACCCGGCTGAAGAGCGAGGGGAGCACGCCCGATGCCGATCGGCGGGCGGCCCTGCTTTCGACGATCGATGCGATCTTCGTGGCGCTGGTGGCGAGGCAGGGCACGGCTGCGGAGCAGCGGGTCATCGGCCGGTGGCTCGACACCATCGCCGCCGCCGTCGGCAGGGGAGGATCGAGACCCTCCTTCGACGTCGATTCCTCGGTGACGCGGGCAAGCGCGGAGATGATCGGCGGGCTGCTGGACGAGCTGTGGCCGGATTCGGAAACCGCCGAGCAGCCGAGCCGGGACGGCCGAAAGGGGGCTCGCGCAACCGGCAGCGGAGCGGGGCCGAGCCTGCCGTCGATCGCCGAGTTGGCCGGGCATCTGGCGCTCGGGCACGTGGTGGTGGTGTCCGCCTTCCGGCTTGCCCTTTGCCTTGCCATCGCATTCGCGGCGCAGAGCTATTTCGGCGGCGTCCGGTCCTACTGGATCCCGCTTTGCGTCGTGATCGTGATGAAGCCCGATTTCGGCTCCGTCTTCGTCCGGGCAGTGCAGCGTTCGCTTGGCACGATCCTCGGGGTCGGGATCGGCGTGGTCCTGCTCATGCTGGTGCCCAAGGGTGTTTGGCTCATCGCCTGCATGGGCCTGCTCGGTTTCCTGCTGCCGGCGGGCGGCCAGCGCGGCTACGCCGTGCAATGCGCGCTGCTGACGCCGCTCGTGCTGATCCTGATCGACATGTCGGTTCCGGGCGCAACGGTCGATTTCGGGCCGCAACGCCTGGTCGACACGCTGATAGGTTCCGGCATCTCGCTGGTGTTCGGCTACCTGATCTGGCCGCGCGACCCGGCGCCGCGCATTCATCAGGCCTTCTCCAAGGCCATGTCCGCCGCCACCGCCCTGCTGCGGGCGGCCACGGCGCCCGGGCCGGCCCAGGCGGATATCGCCGTCGCGACGCTCAATGCCTATCGCAGCGTGTCGAATGTCCGCACCACGCTGCAGCGGGCGCTCGCCGAGCCGCCGCCGGCGAGCCGGGAGGCTGCGGCGTGGTTCCCGGTCGTGGTCGAGATGGAACGGCTTTGCGACCGCATGACCGGGCTGGCGCAGCACAACCTTTCGGGCGGGGTGAGCTTCGATCCGGCCGCCGTCGCGGAGCGGGTAGCCACGCTCCAGCAGCTGGGCGCGGAAACCTCGGTGACGACGAAGCCGCCGCCGGCGACGGCCGTGGCGGGCGACGATGCCGCGTTCCGCGAGATCGACGGCGGCCTGGCGCGCCTGACGCAGCTGCTGGCGCCCACCTAGTCTCCGTCGCCCGGGACGCGACGGAAAGCTCACGACGTCTTGGATTGGGCTTGGCTTACGCGCGAGGCCGCATCCCTAGTGGTGCGGCTGGGCGCTTCGCGGGCCCTGCTCGGAGGCGGGTTTCGGATGGTGCCCGCGGTCGCGGTCCGACAGGTCGAGCCGCTTCATCGGCGTCAGCGTGGCGGCGGCCACCTGCTTGATCCAGGGCGCATATTCCGCCCGCATGGCGGTGTAGTCCTCGAGGCATTTGGCCTTGTCGGCGGGCACAGGCAAGCCGGCGGCGACGAGCGCGTCATAGAGGCCGTCGAAGCGACGGAGCATGGCGCTGGAAAGCGTTTCGGTCATGTCCGGAGCGCCGATCCCGAGCGACGCCGCGATCAGCCGCATCGTCACCGTGCCTTCGCGCTGGCAGATGCGAACCTCGGACGGAGCGTCGGGACCCAGGCAGGCGCGCACCGCTGTCGCCGCGTCGAGCACGGCGGAGGAGGTCGCGAGCCAGCTCGTGCCGGGATAGATCGAGGGGACATAGGCGAGGATGGGGGAGAGCGTGTGGGTCTCGCGGATGCCGCGGAACCAGTGCTCCCAGTCTTCCCAGCCCTCACCGATCGCGTCGGCGTGCTTCTTCGCCAGCAGCCAGCTCAAATAGCGCTCGCTGTTGGCCTCGTGGTCGGCGCGCGCGTAGAGCCAGCCGACCTTGCGCTCGCGGGTCTGGACCGACGTCTGGTAGCCGGGCACGAAGGTGAAGAGCAGCATGACGACGGCCAAGCCGATCGCCGCCTGGAACACCGCGAGGTATTCGCCGATCAGCGACGAGGGCGTGAGATAGCCCAGCGTGCTGAGGGCCGAGCCGCTGGCGCTCAGCGCGCGCCAGAATTCCGGCTCGATGCGGAGGCCCCAGAGAATGCCCGTGAACGCCAGCTGGACCAGAAGGAACCACGTCACGACCGAGAACAGCGTGAACAGCGGCATGATCCAGGCCTGGCGGCGCTGGGCCTCCTCGTAGCTCGCGTCATCGGCGATGAAGCGCTGCACGATCGCGACCGCGGTCTTGCGCGCGGTTCGCTCGAAGATGTCGCTGCTCTTCGAGTTCAGCAGCGCGACGACGACGATCGACCGGAAATAGAGCGTCAGGAGGAAGACGCCGGCGACGGTGGCGAGGAGATAGAGAATAAACATATGCGTACCACCTTGCTCCCGTGGGCGCGCCGAGAAACCCTGATGCCTGGAAAGGCGTCAGGTCTTCTTCTTGAACAGACCGCCCTGCATCTGCGCGTGCGGATGTGGCTTCAGATCGGCCTTGGGCAGCAGGAAGAGCCAGGTCACGAAGACGAACGGCGCCGTGAAGGTCGGTATGCCGATCGGCGCGACGGCGGTGTCGAGGGCGCCTTGCACGATGACCGTGAAGATGGTGCCGAGCAGCGCGAAGGCCGCGACGCGCATCGACGGGCTGTAGAAGACGCAGCCGAGCGCGACCGCCGTCAGCACGGCGCTGAAGCCATACAGGCCGGCGTTGATCGAGGCGAGGCTGGCGCCGAGCAGCAGCGACACGACAAGCGCGACGGCCGCGCCGAGCGCCGCGAACAGGGCCGCCCAGGGCGTCGAGACGAAGAGGCCGATGAGGACCAGCACGCCGCTGACGGGATTGTTGATCAGGAAGACCTGCGCCGGTCCCTTGAGCCAGGCGACGAACAGCTCGGCCGCCGAAATGGCGGGCTCGGCCGTGGCCGCGGCGGCCTGCGGCAGGGCCGGCGGGCCCATCGAGGCGATCGGCAGATGGCCGAAGGAATAGGCGCCCAGCACCAGGAACCAGGTGGTCAGCACGAAGGGGAAGGTGAGGGCGGGGACTTCCCAGGTCTTCATGACCTTCGACACCGCGAGCATCGCGACGGTCGAGACAGCGGCGCCGACGACGAGGATGAACCACATGCCGGGGCCGTCCGCCAGGAAGGTCGGCACGGCGGCGCCGACGAGGACGCCGTTGAAGCCGAACAGGCCCTGGTTGAGCGACGCCTCGTCGGCGTCGAGCAGCATGGCGGTGGCGGTGGCGATGACGAGCGCGACGACCGCGCCGATGGCGATGTCGATCTGGCCGCCGACGATGGCGCCCCAGATGATCGCCGCCAGGAAGAACAGGCCCGTCAGCGGGTTGTCCTGGAAGATGACCTGTCCGGCGCCGCGCAGATTGATGTCCAGGAAGTGGAGGGCCGGGTTCTTCGACGCGGCGTTCGTCCACTTGGAGAGTGCATCGGACATTTCATCCCCCTCATATCTGATGCGGCGCTGCCGCCGGCTCTTGCCGGCGGCTGAACTTCAGGCCTGCGGGCGCGTCACGCCCACAGGAAGTTTTCCGGCACCTTGTGCCCGGTGACGATCTGGCGGGCCTCGGACCAGAATTCGCGGATCTTGGCCATTACCGGCGCCGATTCCATCGCCAGCACCTTGAAGATGATGCCGGCGTCGTTCGGCAGGCGGCTGGCGCCAAAGGCGATTTCGTTCTCGGCGTCGTAGACCGGCTGGATCAGCTCGAACAGCGCATCGGCCTTGTCCTTCGGCGTCAGCACGATGACGTTGCCGAAGACGTGGAAACCACCCATCGCGCCGAGGCGCGTCAGGTCGTCAAGTTCCGGTTCCAGCACGAATTTCTCGGTGAAGAGCGCGGTGCCGTCCGGGCGTTCGGCCGATATCGTCGACGAGAACAGCTTGTAGACGAAGATTTCGCCGTCCCGGTAATACTTTCGCCCCGGCATCATGATGTCGGAGTAGATCAGCGTGGCGGTCGGATCGATCGAGATCTGCGTCGCCTGGATGTACCGCGAGCCGCGAGCCGGAATGATCGGCCGCGGGATATATTCGAGATAGGACCCCGCCTCGAGATTGAGGACCTGGGTCTGGCTGGCGTAGTTCGCGTCCATCTCGTGGATGCGGGTCGCCGACTGGGTCGTGACATGCGCCTGCGCGTCGGCGGCCATGTCGATCTCGATGACGTTGCGATCGCCCTGCAGGATGCCGCCGGCATTGGAGATGATGGAGACGCAGGGCAGGCCTGGCATCTCCTCGTCCCAGTACAGCGCCTGCTGGACGATCAGCGGCGCACGACGGTGCAAGGTGCGGAGCAGGCTCTTGTAGGGGCCCGGCACGAAGCCGAGCCGCAGCAATGCGTTCTTCCCGAAGGAACCGCTCGGCAACTGAGGGGGCTCATCCAGATAAGCCCCCAGCTCCCTGGCGCCGCTGATCATTACGCCGTGACTTCCGTCGTCTCGAACAGGACGTTCTGGCGGATGAGCTTGGTCAGCTCCTCGATGCCTTCATTCGTCTTGCAGTTGGTGAACACGAACGGCTTCTTGCCGCGCATCATGCGCGAGTCATCGTCCATGACCTTGAGGCTCGCGCCGACATACGGGGCGAGATCGGTCTTGTTGATGACGAGGATGTCCGAATGGCTGATGCCCGGACCGTTCTTGCGCGGGATCTTGGCGCCGGCGGCGACGTCGATCACGTAGATGAAGAAGTCGACGAGCGCTGGGCTGAAGGTCAGCGTCAGGTTGTCGCCGCCGCTCTCGATCAGGACGATGTCGGAGTCGGGGAACTTGGCTTCCATCTCCTCGACGGCAGCGAGGTTCATGCTCGGGTCTTCGCGGACGGCGGTGTGCGGGCAGCCGCCGGTCTCGACGCCGATGATGCGGTCCTCGTGCAGGATGCCGCGCAACGTGCGCTGCACATGCTTGGCGTCCTCGGTGGTCACGACGTCGTTGGTGACGACCAGAACCCGGTAGCCGAGATTCACCAGCAGGGGCGTGACGGCTTCGATGATGGCGGTCTTGCCGGATCCGACGGGGCCGCCGATGCCGATACGGGGGATCTTTTTCATTGTGCTATCCAGCCAGAGTTAGTTCATGAACATGCGCACGTGACCCTTGACGTGCACGGCCGCGAGGATGTCGACGGTCGGGGCGAAGCTCGCCATCTCGTCGATGGTCGCGTCGGCGACCCGATTATACGCCGGTCCCGCCAGGGCGGTCACGTCCAGAAGGATCTTCTGGGTGTCGACGAACGAGATCCGCATGAGGCGGAGCGCGGCGCTGAGCACGGCGTTGGCGACGCCGTACTGCTGGACGCCGAAGGCGTCGAAGCGGTTGGCGCCGAGCGCGCCGAGCGCGATGGCGAGGCTGACCGGGTGGGTGCCCGGCGTGCCGCCGGCCTTGATCCGCGCGAACCAGTCGCGCGGCAGCTCGGCGTCGATCATGCCCGATGCCAGTTCACAGAGCTTGCGCCCCATGCGCAGCGTCATCAGGCGCGTCTCCTCGTTGAGCTTGCGCTCATGCGTCATCCGGTCGATGCGCATGAGCTCGTCGACATCGCCCGCCTCCACCGCCCGGTGGGCGCAGAGAAGCGCGACGCCGTCGCTCGTGGCCGCCTGCAGCATCGTGGTCTGGGTATAGGCCCGCAGCGTCTCCGGACCGTCGACGAGACCGAGCTGGATGGCGGATTCTAGTCCGTGGGAGAACGAGAAGCCGCCGACCGGAAACGCGGAATCGCCGAACTGCAGGAGATACAGCAGACCAGCCATGGACCTGCCGGGCAGGGCCTCAGTGTCCATGGCCATGGGAATGAGAGTGATCGTGCCCGTGTCCGTGGCTGTGCGAGTCGCTGTGATGCGAATGCGGCGTGTCGCTGGCGCCCCCGAACAGGCGGCGCGACTCATGCGGCGCCAGGTAGGGGATCACCTCCGAGCCGGGGGTGAACTCGTAGCGCACGCCCGGCAGGGCATGGGTCTTCATCACCGAGGCCATCACCTTGCGGTCGACGGTCAGCGGCACATAGACCTTGGTGCCCTTCACGACGGCCGGCCAGTGCTGGTTGCCGAGCGCGTGGCCGAGCTCGAACAGGGTCTGCACCATCTTTTCCATGTTCTCGCCGACGACGTCGGCGAGATCGATGATCATCACCTCGCGCAGCGAGATGCGGGCGACGATCGCCGCCCGCTTGCCTTCGTCCCAGGCGAGGATGTCGCCATCATGCAGGTGGGTGTTGCGGTCGAGCGAAAGCGCCAGCTCGACCTCCTGCTGCGTGGCCTTGCGCAGGCGGCTCTTCTGGGCCTCCCACTGGTCCAGTTCGAGATAGTCGATCGTGGCGCCCTCGAGGGTCTTGATCCATTCGGGATCGCGGGTATTGCCGAGGGTGGTTTCGATAATTTTCATGTGTGCCTCTGCCGCACCGAAATGCGGGTGATCAACTGAAGAAATAGAGCTGGTTCAGCGAAATGCTCTTCGGCGGGTCGACGGTCACGTGCTTGCCGTCGATCGTCACCGCGAAGGTCTCCGGGTTGACGTCGATGTTGGGCAGGTAGTCGTTGCGCACCATGTGGCGCTTGCCGAGGATGCGCGTGCTCATGACCGGGCTGATATTGCGCTCGAGGCCCAGCTTCTCGCCGATCTTGTCGTCATACGCGGCGCGCGAGACGAAGGTGATCGAGCTCTTCGGCAGCGCGCTGCCGAAGGCGCCGAACATCGGCCGGTAGTACATCGGCTGCGGCGTCGGCAGCGAGGCGTTCGGATCGCCCATGTTGGCCCAGGCGCCGAAGCCGCCCTTCAGCACCATCTTCGGCTTGGCGCCGAAGAAGGCCGG
>JAEWAD010000009.1 GCA_023391905.1 Pseudomonadota bacterium
ACGACCTTCTGCTGGTTGCCGCCGGATAGGTTGGCGACCAGTTGCTCAGGGCTCGCCATGCGGATGTTGAGCATCCGCTTGTATTCCTCGATCAGCTTCCGCTCCTTCGTCTCGTCGACGAAGATGCCGAAGCGCTCGAGCTGGCCGAGCGAGGCGATGCTGATATTGGGGCGGATGGCGAGCGACAGGAACAGCGCCTGCTGCTTGCGGTCCTCCGGCACCAGTCCGATGCCGTTGCGGATCGCGTCCTGCGGCGAGCGGATGTTGACAGGCTTGCCGTCGATGCTGACCTGTCCCGCATCGAAGGGATCGGCGCCGAAGATCGCCCGCGCCGTCTCGGTGCGGCCGGCGCCGACGAGACCGGCGATGCCGAGGATCTCGCCGCGCCGCACACTGAGCGACACGTCCTGCAGCTCGGTCGCATGCGGGTCGTGCGCGCTGCGGCGGCGGGTCAGCCGCTCGACCGCCAGCGCCACTTCGCCCGCGCCACTATCCTCGCGATGGGCGAAGAGCGCGTTGACCTCGCGCCCGACCATGAGGCGGATGATGCCCTCGATCGTGGTCTCGCCGACCTTGCCGGCGCCGACATTGCGGCCGTCGCGCAGCACCGTGTAGCGATCGCAGATCTCCATCACCTCCTCCAGGCGGTGCGTCACGAAGATGATCGCGATGCCCTCGGACTTGAGCTGGCGGACGATGCGGAACAGCTTTTCCACCTCGGCCAGGCTGAGCGCGGAGGTGGGCTCGTCCATGATGATGACGCGCGACTGCATCGACAGCGCGCGGGCGATCTCGACCATCTGCTGCTCGGCCACCGACAGGTCGCGCACGAGAGTCATCGGACTGCGCTCGAGGCCGATGCGGCGCGTCAGCTTCTGCGTCTCGGCCGCCATCTTCGCCCAGTTCATGAAGAAGCGGTTGCCCGGCTCGCGGCCGATGAAGACGTTCTCGGCGATCGTCATGTCGGGCGCGAGGGTGAATTCCTGGTAGATCGTGACGATGCCGAGCTTCTGCGCGTCCTGCGGGTTCGACAGCACCACGTTCTGGCCGTCGAAGGCGATGGTGCCGCGATCGGGCGATTGCGCGCCGGCGAGGATCTTCAGGAGCGTCGACTTGCCGGCGCCGTTTTCGCCGAGCAGGGCGTGGATCTCGGCCGGCGCGACCTCGAGGTCGACGCCATCGAGCGCCTTGACGCCGGGAAAGCTCTTGGCGATGCCGGTCATCTTCAGAAGGGGTTGCGGATCGGTCATCGGACTTCGCTTGCGATGGAGCACGGGGGCGCCCTGCCGCGCCGCTGGCGGCGGGGCGAGACGACAATTCACATCAAGTTGGGAACCGGCGACGGCTCTGGCGCGGTCGGCGCGGTTCGATCCTGCGGGCGTCGGAACGCCAGACGGGCGAGCCCGCCCGCCGGAGACGGCAGGGGCGTCTCGCGCCGCGCGCGAAACGCCCCCTTGCTCCGTATGGACTTACTTCAGCTCGCCGAGACGTTCGGCGATGTTGAGGTTGTCCTTGGTGATCGCGACCGGCGTCAGCAGGGTCACGGCCTCGGCCGGCTTCTTGCCGTCCTTGATGAAGGCGACCAGCGTGTCGACGCCCATCGCGCTCTGCTTGCCCGGGAACTGCTCGATCGTGGCGGTCAGGCCGCCGTCGCGGACCTGGCCGAGGGCCTCCGGCAGCGCGTCGAAGCCGATGATGGCGATGCCCGACAGGTTGCGGGCCTTCACCGCTTCCATCGCGCCGAGCGCCATGTCGTCATTGGCGGCGACGATGACCTTCGGCGCTTCCGGCAAGGCGGCGAGCGCCGCTTCCGTGACCGACAGGCCCTTGGCGCGGTCGAAGCCGGCCGTCTGCTCGAACACGATCTTGTACTTGTCGGCGGCCTTGTCGAGGACGTTGTGCAGGCCCTTGTTGCGGTCGATCGCCGGCGAGGCGCCCGACTGGCCCTGCAGGTTCACGATGGTGGCGCCATCGGGATAGAGCTTCATGATCAGCTCGGCCTGGGCCTCGCCGCCCTTGACGTTGTCGGCGCCGATATGGGCGAGGATGCCCTCGACCTGGGCGACGCGACGGTCAACGGTGACGACCGGGATGCCAGCCTCGACGGCCTGGGCCAGCGCCGGCGCCATGGCGTCGACTTCGTTCGGGCTGATGACGATGCCCTTCACGCCGCGGGCGATCGCCGCCTCGACGTCGGCCGTCTGCTTCGGCGAGGAAACCTGGCCGTCGCTCTCGATCGCGGTGACGCCCTGCTTCTCGGCCTCGGCCTTGAAGGCGTTCATCATGTGCACGAAGAACGGAAAGGTCAGGCCCGGAACCGAGGTCAGGATCTCGACCTTGTCCTGGGCCACGGCCGGAGTCGGCGCCGTCGACATGGCCGCGAGCGCAATAGCGCCGGCAGCAAGGACCGACCTTGCAATATTCGACATTTTACTTCCTCCCATGCCCTCTCTTATCCGGGGCTGAAGAAGAGCATGCCGCAGGTCGGGCCATCATTCAAACGGAATTCTGAACTTTGCACGCGCTGTGCAAAATCAGGGCAGAAACATCTCGCACTGCACAAGTAAACGCCGCTCCACCCGCCGGCTCACCCTGCCCGGCCACTCGGGCGCCTCTACGGCAGATACGAGCCGGCATTGGGTCGAAGCGGCGCATCCGTCCCCGCCGATGATGGACGGCGTGTCAGTGGATCTTCCATCTCGCCCTTGCTATGCACGCAGGGCCATGAACGCCTTCGTCGAACGCGCTCTCACCCATCTCCGCCAGTTCTCCGCACCGGCGCGGGACGGCGCGGCGCATCCGATCACGCTGAACTTCCACCCGGACATCGGCGTCGCCGGCAGCACGGTCATCCAGCTGCTCGCCCGACACGGCACCTATCGCTCCCAGTTCGAGACCGGCACCAGCAGCGGCGGCCTGACGGCCTATCGGGGCGGCGATCGCTGGAATTGGGAGAGCCGGATCTTCGGCGGCGCCTATGACGATGGCGATCCCTCGTTGCGACCGAAATATGGCGCCCTGAACTATCGCGCCGATCCCGTCGGCGGATCGCGTCGCTTCGGCTCCGCTCACTTTCGCCTGGCGCCGCATGTCCGTTCCCGCGCGTCGTTCTGCTATCCGGACAGCCATTGGCAGCCGAGCGATTTCGCCGTCGGCGATGCCGGCCCGCTCATCGCCATGGCCAAGGCGAATAGCCGAGACCTCGACGCGTGGCTGGACAACTACATCGAGGCCCACGTCCACGGCCCCCTGCATATCGGCGAGGATGTCGACGCCCTCGTCCTCGATCCCTCGTTTCGAGGAACGACGATCGAGGACGTCGCAGGTTCGCTCGGCTGCCGGGTGGAATGGCATGATGGCTTCCGCCTGCCGCTCGAGCGGATCGATGACTGCGAACAGTTTCGGGGACCGGACGCCGCCAGCGCCATTGCCCAGATCGCGGAGAACGAAATCGTGACGCCGGAGATCCTGTGGCGCGCCCGCGATCGCCGGCTCGACTACCAGACCGCGAAATGGGTCTGGCATTGCATGGCGCGATACGGGCATCCCTGAACCGCATGACGGTTCCGTGCGTTCATCGGTCCAGCTCCGCCTGCGCCAGCGCGCCGACGGCAAGCGCGAGCGCCGGATCGCCGCCATCCTCGACGTGCCAGGCCGCCGACAGGCCGGCATAGGCGACGATCCATTGCAGCAATCGGCGTGGCTCGAGATCCGCTGCCTCGCACACCACGCGAAGCTGACGGGCGAGGCGGCCTGGGGCCAGCGCCACGCCCGCATCGGGGTTGCAGAAGAGGTTGGCGAAGTCGAAACCTCGCTCGCCGGAAAGCCGCTTCGGATCGATCGCCAGGAACCCGCGCGGGCCGGCGTCGAGAACGTTGCCGTGGTGCAGGTCGCCATGCAGCACGCGCCCGTCGCGCGGATCGTCGAGCAGGATCCTCGCCAGCGCGGCAGTATCGGCGAACTGGCCGCCCTGCCCCGCCGCGACGAAGAGCGATCGGAACCGGCGCTCCAGCGGGATGAGCTCGGGCGGCGGCGTGGCGCGGGGCGCATGCAACCGGGCCGCGACCTCGCAGAGGATGCGGCTCGCCGTATCGTCCGCGCCGCTCCGCGCCATCTCGGCCAGCGAGCGCGGCCCTTCGGCGCGCTCCATCAGCAGCGCGTCGCCGTCATGGTCGAGGACCCGCACGGCGCCGTCGCCATCCCACCAGACGAGCAGCAGGCCGCCGAAGCGCTCCTCCTCGGCATGGGAGAGCTTCAGCATCATGGCCTCGCCGTCGCGCCGGACTGGCAGGAGCCGGCTCGCATGGGTGTCGATCGGCGCGCCGTCCGGCACGAGCCGCCAGCGTCGCAGATAGGGTTCGAATGGCTGACCGACCTGCGGCATGCGGTCCCTTTCCTGCCTCTCGGGCTGCTTCGGCGCCTCCCGTGCTATCTCCCGCGGAACCGGCGCGGCATAATCCGGGGACGATTCATGATGCGATAATGAGATGACTGAAAACAAAACCAACACGCCCCAGATGGACTCGCCCTCCTACCGCCTGCCGGCGCTCGACGCCGACTTCCTGCTCGGTGACTCGATGCGCGGCGTGCGCTTCCTGCTCGAATACGCCAAGGCGGAAGAGATCCTGCGCCGCTGGGGCGTGCGCTCGACCATCGTCGTGTTCGGCAGCGCCCGCATCCACGAGGACGGCGTCGGCCAGCACGCCCGCTGGTACGAGGAGGCGCGCGCCGTCGGCCGCATCGTCTCGGAGCGCGGCGGCGCGCTCGTCTCGAACGGCACCTTCCGCGACAACGTCATCGCCACCGGCGGCGGCCCGGGCATCATGGCGGCCGCCAATCGCGGCGCGGCCGACGCCGGCGCGCCTTCGATCGGCTTCAACATCACGCTGCCGCACGAGCAGGCGCCGAACTCCTTCTCGACGCCGGAACTCACCTTCCGCTTCCACTATTTCGCGATGCGCAAGATGCATCTCGCCATGCGGGCCAATGCGCTGATCGTGTTTCCGGGCGGCTTCGGCACGTTCGACGAGCTGTTCGAACTGCTGACGCTGCGCCAGACCGGCAAGGCGCCGGCGATCCCGATCGTGCTGTTCGATCGCGCCTACTGGACCAAGGTGGTCAATTTCGACGCCCTGGTCGAGGAAGGCATGATCGCCCAGAAGGATCTCGAGCTGTTCGATTTCGCCGAGACGGCGGAGGAAGTCTGGCAGAAGCTCTCCGCGGCCGGCGTCGGCCTGCACGAGGGCGAGCAGACCGACAGCGCCTGACGGCACGCGCATCCGGCCGGCTCGCGCGCGGGCCGGCCTCGGTTGCGAGTCGCTTCGGCTTGTCGCGGCGGGGCCCTGCGGCTAGCCTCGGCAGATCGCCCGATCGCGCTCCCGAGGCCCCGCATGACATCCACGATCACGCCCTTCGCCGCGCTCCTCGCCATCCTGGGAGCGCTGCTGATCGGCGCGATCAGCCCCGGCCCCAGCTTCGTCTTCGTCGTCCGCACTGCCGTGGCGCAATCGCGCGCCGAGGGCATCGCCTCGGCGTTCGGCATGGGCGTCGGCGCCATGATCTTCGGCCTGCTCGCGCTGCTCGGCCTGCGCACGCTGATGACCGAGGCCGCCGGCCTCTACATGGTCCTGAAGATCGTCGGCGGGCTCTACCTGGTCTATCTCGCGATCCGGATCTGGCGCGGCGCCAGGGAGCCGATCTCGGTCGCGCAGGGCGGCGCGACCGGCGCCTCCAGCCTTGGACGCGCCTTCGGCATGGCGCTCGCCACCCAGATCAGCAATCCCAAGATCATCGCGGTGTTCGGCGCCGTTTTCGCCGCGTTGTTGCCCGCGACCCGCCCGCTCTGGCTCGACCTGGCGCTGCCGGCGCTGATCTTCGTGCAGGAGACGGCCTGGTACGCGCTGGTGGCGCTCGCCTTCTCGGCGACGCGTCCCCGCGCCCTCTATCTCGGCGCCAAGACCTGGCTCGACCGTACGGCCGGCGCCGTGATCGGCGCGCTCGGTATCCGCCTCATCCTCGAAGCGCGCGGATGACAAGGGCGCCGGAGATCCTCACCCGGCGCGCCCTGAACCGGGCCCTGCTGGCCCGCCAATTGCTGCTCGAACGCGCGGCGATCGGCCCGGCCGACGCCGTCGAGCGCCTGCTCGGGCTGCAGTCGCAGATCCCCGACAATCCCTATGTCGCGCTGTGGTCGCGGCTGGACGGCTTCGACCCGCACGCGCTCTCGGCGCTGACCGAGCAGCGCACGCTCGTCCGGATCGCGCTGATGCGCGGCACGCTGCATCTCGTCAGCGTGCCGGACGCGGTAGCGCTGCGGCCGGTGATGCAGAAGGTGTTCGAGCGCAACATGACGGCGGGCAGCGTCTACGGGAAGGCGTTGGCCAACATCGACATGGACGCACTGGTGCAAGCCGGACGACAGGCGGTCGAGGAAAAGCCGCTATCCAACAAGGCGTTGGAGGCGATCCTTGAACCCATGTTTCCGGATCGCGACGGCCATGCCCTGTCGCAGGCGGTGCGCGCCCTGCTGCCGCTCGTCCAGGTG
>JAEWAD010000019.1 GCA_023391905.1 Pseudomonadota bacterium
CGTCGACCGCAACGGCGAGATCCTCGCCACCGACATCAAGACGTCGTCGCTGTTCGCCGAGCCGAACAAGATGGTCGATCCGGACGAGGCGGCGGAGCTGATCACCAGCGTGCTGACCGACATCGACGCCGACCAGCTGCGCAAGCGTCTCTCGACCAATGCCGGCTTCGTCTGGGTCAAGCGCGAGATCACGCCGAAGCAGCAGCAGGAACTCCACAATCTCGGCATTCCGGGCGTCGGCTTCCTGACCGAGAACCGCCGCTTCTACCCGGGCGGCCCGGCCGCCGCGCACATCGTCGGCCTCGTCAACATCGACAATGAGGGCATCGCCGGCATCGAGAAGGCGATCGACGAGCGCGGCCTCGGCGACCTGCATGGCGCGGGCTTCGCCACCAAGGGCGCCGACCTGCAGCCGGTCAAGCTGTCGATCGACATGCGCGTGCAGCACATCCTGCGCGACGAGCTGGTCGGCGCCATGCAGCGCTACCAGTCGCTCGCCGCCATGGGCGTGATCGTCAACGCCAAGACCGGCGAGGTCATGGCCATGGCCTCGCTGCCCGATTTCGATCCGAACAACCCGGTCGACGCCAACAAGCCCGACCGCCTCAACCGCCTGACCGCCGGCACCTACGAGCTCGGCTCGGTGTTCAAGAGCTTCACCTTCGCCATGGCGCTCGATTCCGGCCGCGTGAAGATGAGCGACAGCATCGACGCGCGCTTCCCGATCCGGGTCGGCCGCCAGCAGATCCGCGACTATCGCGGCAAGGCGCGCTTCCTCTCCGTGCCGGAAGTGTTCAAGTTCTCGTCCAACATCGGCACGGCCAAGATGGCGCTCGCCGTCGGCCAGGAAGAGCAGCAGGCCTATCTGAAGAAATTCGGCCTCTCGACCAAGCTGAAGACCGACCTTCCCGAGGTGGCGACGCCGCAGGTGCCGAAGCGCTGGAGCCAGGCGACGCAGCTCACCGTCTCGTTCGGCCACGGCATCGCGATCACGCCGATGCAGGCGGCCATGGCCGACGTCGCGCTCGTCAATGGCGGCCATCTGCTGTCGCCGACCTTCTACCCGCGCACGCAGGAGGAGGCGATGGCCAACTCGACCCAGATGATCTCGAAGCACACGAGCGACCAGATGCGCTGGCTGTTCCGCTTCAACGCCGTCAACGGCTCCGGCCGCAATGGCGACGTGGCCGGCTATGTCGTCGGCGGCAAGACGGGCACCGCCGAGAAGATCATCAACGGCCGCTATGTGGAGGGCACCTATCTGAACTCGTTCCTGTCGACCTTCCCGATGGACGACCCGCAATATGTCATGCTGATCACGATCGACGATCCGAAGCCCGAGAAGACCGGCCTGCCGGCGCTCGCGGCCTGGAACGCCGCCAAGGTCAGCTCCAACGTCATCCGTCGCGCCGCCGACATTCTCGGCGTTCGGCCCCGCTCGGAGAGCGAAGGTCAGCCGGATGCCTTGCTTGTGTCGTATTGAGGTTCGAAGAGCGGCAGATCCAAAACGTGACGATCGAGAGGATTCGCTCCCAGTATGCGGCTCGGTGATCTAGCTTCGAACGACTTTCCGATTGCGCCCGAAGCGGGCGCGATCGCCATTTCCGGACTGACGGCGGACAGCCGCGCCGTCCGGCCAGGCTTCCTGTTCGCGGCCCTCAAGGGCGCCGCCACCGACGGCGGGCGCTTCGCCCCCGAGGCGGTGAAGCGCGGCGCCGCAGCGGTTCTCGCAGGCGCCGACACCCAATTGCCGCCGGATCTCGGCGTGCCGGTGCTGCGCGCCGCCGACCCCCGCCTGGCGCTCGCGCGGATCGCATCGCGCTTCTATCCGCTGCAGCCCGAGCAGATGGTCGCCGTCACCGGCACCAGCGGCAAGACCTCGGTCGCCGCCTTCGTCCGCCAGATCTTCGAGACGGCGGGCAAGCAGGCCGCCTCGATCGGCACCATCGGCGTCGTCTCGCCGGCCGGTTCCGACTATGGCAGCCTGACCACGCCCGACCCGATCCGCCTGCACGAGATCCTCGACACGCTGGCGCGCCAGGGCGTCACCCACGCCGCACTCGAGGCGTCCAGCCATGGCCTCGACCAGCACCGGCTCGACGGTGTCCGCCTCGTCGCTGCCGCCTTCACCAATCTCGGCCGCGACCACATGGACTACCATCCAACGGTCGAGCACTATCTCGAGGCCAAGCTGAAGCTGTTTGGCGCGTTGCTGCCCGAGGGACAGACCGCCGTCGTCGACGCCGACGGCCCCTATGCCGACGCCGTCATGGCGGTGGCGCGGCGGCGCGGCCAGCGCCTGATCGACGTCGGCCGCGCGGGCCGCGCGATCCGCCTCGTCAAGGCGCAGCCCGATCTCTACAGCCAGGCGCTGGAGCTCGAGGTGTTTGGCACGCCGATGGACGTGCGGTTGCCGCTCGCCGGCGGGTTCCAGATTTCCAACGCGCTCGTCGCGGCCGGCCTCGCCATTGCCGCTGGTATCGCGCCCGAGACGGCGATCCATGCGCTCGGCGGCCTCGTCGGCGCGCCCGGAAGGCTGGAGCGCGTCGGCATCACCGACAAGGGCGCGCTCGTCTTCATCGACTACGCCCACAAGCCTGACGCGATCGAGCATGCGCTTGGCGCGCTCCGTCCGATGACGCGCCAGCGGCTGTTCGTCGTCTTCGGCGCCGGCGGCGACCGCGACGCCGGCAAGCGGCCGCTGATGGGCGAGGCGGCCAGCCGCCATGCCGACGTCGTCATCGTCACCGACGACAACCCCCGCTCCGAGGATCCCGCCCGGATCCGCTCCGAAATCCTCGCCGCCGCGCCGAACGCCATCGAGATCGGCGATCGCAAGACGGCGATCACCGAGGCGATCGCCATGCTCGGGGAGGGCGACGTGCTCTGCGTCGCCGGCAAGGGGCATGAGACCGGCCAGATCGTGAACGGCGTCGTGCTGCCTTTCTCTGACCATGAGGTCGTCGCGGCGGCGCTGGCCGCGGAGGCACGCACATGACCGAGGCGCTCTGGACCTTCGAGGCGTTCGTCGATGCCATGCATGGCCGGCCGACCAATACCGGCCCGTCGATTTCCGGCATCTCGATCGACAGCCGCACCGTCCAGCCGGGTGACGCCTTCTTCGCCATTCTCGGCGACCGCTTCGACGGCCATCGCTTCGTCGGCGCCGCCGCCGCGCATGGCGCGACCGTCGCCGTGGTTTCGGAGGACAAGCTCGCCGGGCTCGGCCGCATGACGATCCCGCTCGTCGTCGTCTCCGACGTGCTCGAGGCGCTGGAGCAGCTGGGCCGTGCCGCCCGCGCCCGCGCCACCGGGCGCATCGCGGCGGTGACCGGCAGCGTCGGCAAGACCTCGACCAAGGAGATGCTGGGCCACGTGCTGTCGGCGCAGGGGGCGACGCATTTCTCGCCGGCCTCGTTCAACAATCACTGGGGCGTGCCGCTGACCTTGTCGCGCATGCCGGCCGATGCGCGCTTCGCGGTGTTCGAGATCGGCATGAACCATCCCGGCGAGATCACGCCGCTGGTCGGCCAGGTGCGGCCGCATGTGGCGATCATCACGACGATCGAGCCGGTTCACCTGGAGTTCTTCCCGGACGGCATCGACGGCATCACCCGCGCCAAGGCCGAGATCTTCTCCGGCGTCGAGCCGGGCGGCAGCGTCATCCTGAACGGCGACAGCCCGCAATTCGAGCGGCTGGCGTTGCTCGCCATGGATGCCGGCATCAACAACGTGCTGTCGTTCGGATCCGGGCGCGACGCCGATGCGCGGCTCGAGGCCCTCGACCTGCAGCCGGCCTATTCGCGCGTCACCGCCCGCATCCTCGAGCAGGAAATTGGGTTCATCGTCGGCGCCCCCGGCAGGCATCTGGTGCAGAACGCGCTCGCCGTGCTGCTCGCCGTGGCGCAGATGGGCGGCGATGTCGCCCTGGCTGCCAGCGCGCTCGGCGGCCTCGGCGCGCCGAAGGGACGCGGCGCCCGGCACGAGCTCGCGATCGGAGAGGGCCGCGCCACGCTGATTGACGAGAGCTACAACGCAAGCCCCGTCTCGATGCGCGCCGCCTTCGCCGTGCTGGCGCAGGCGGTTCCGGAAGGCGCCGGCCAGCGCATCGCCGTGCTCGGCGACATGCGCGAGCTTGGCCCGGACACGCTGGATCTCCATGCAGGCCTCGCGGAGCCGCTCGTCGCCGCCGGCATCGATCGCGCCTATCTGGCCGGTCCTTCGATGCTGGCGCTCTGGGAGGCCTTGCCGCCGGCCATGCGGGGCCATTATTCCGAAACCGCGAGCGAGCTCGAGCCGATTCTCCTCGAACAAGTTGCCGCCGGCGACGTCGTGATGGTCAAGGGTTCGAATGGCAGCCGGATGGCGCCGTTGGTCGAGGCTCTGCTGACACGATATGCGCCGGCGCCTGTTCAAGGCGATCCCGCCACTGAAGGACCCGTCTGATGCTGTACCTGCTGGGGGATCTCTCCACGCAATTCTCTGGGCTCAACGTCTTCCGCTACATCACCTTCCGGGTGGGCGGCGCGACGATGACGGCGCTGATCTTCGTCTTCCTGTTCGGCCCGGCCATCATCCGGGCCCTGAAGATCAAGCAGGGCAAGGGGCAGCCGATCCGCGAGGACGGGCCGCAGAGCCACCTGGTCACCAAGAAGGGCACGCCCACCATGGGCGGCCTGATGATCCTGTCGGGCCTGATCGTCTCGACGCTGCTCTGGGCGAACCTCTCCAGCTTCTATGTCTGGACCGTGCTCGGGGTTACCGTCGGTTTCGGCCTGATCGGCTTCTATGACGACTATCTCAAGGTCACGAAACAGAGCCACAAGGGCTTTTCCGGCCGCTCGCGCCTGGCCGTCGAGTTCGCCATCGCGGCGATCGCCTGCATCGTGATTTCGCACCTGTCGAGCGGGCCGCTCTCGAACACGCTGACCTTTCCCTTCGTCAAGGCGGTCGTCCTCGACCTCGGCTGGTTCTTCATCCCGTTCGGTGCCTTCGTCATCGTCGGCGCCGGCAATGCCGTGAACCTGACCGACGGCCTCGACGGCCTCGCCATCGTCCCGGTGATGGTCGCCACCGCCTCGTTCGGCGTGATGGCCTATCTCTCGGGCAACGCGATCTTCGCCGAATATCTGCAGATCCACTTCGTGCCGGGCACGGGCGAACTCGCCGTCCTCTGCGGCGCCATGCTCGGCGCCGGCCTCGGCTTCCTCTGGTTCAACGCGCCGCCGGCGGCGATCTTCATGGGCGACACCGGTTCGCTGGCGCTCGGCGGCATGCTCGGCGCCATCGCCGTCGCCACCAAGCACGAGATCGTGCTCGCCATCGTCGGCGGCCTGTTCGTGCTCGAGGCGGTCTCGGTGATCATCCAGGTGCTGTCGTTCAAGCTGACCGGCAAGCGCGTGTTCAAGATGGCGCCGATCCACCATCACTTCGAACATCTCGGCTGGACCGAGCCGCAGGTCGTGATCCGCTTCTGGATCATCGCGGTCGTCCTCGCCCTGATCGGTCTCTCCAGCCTGAAGATCCGGTAACGTCACGATGATCCCGATCACCTCCTTCGCCGGCAAGTCGGTCGCGGTCTTCGGACTGGGCGGCAGCGGCATCGTCACCGCCGAGGCGCTCAAGGCCGGCGGCGCGAAGGTCGTGGCCTGGGACGACAATGCCGACTCGGTCGCCAAGGCGGCCGCCGCCGGCATCCCGACCGGCGACTTGCGCCAGCAGGATTTCGCCGGCTTCTCGGCGCTCGTGCTGTCGCCGGGAGTGCCGCTTACCCATCCGGTGCCGCACTGGACGGTGGATCTCGCCAAGGCGGCCGGCATCGAGATCATCGGCGACATCGAGCTGTTCTGCCGCGAGCGCCGGGCGATCGCGCCGGGCGCGCCGTTCATCGCCATCACCGGCACCAACGGCAAGTCGACGACGACGGCGCTGATCGCGCATCTCTTCCGCACCGCCGGATGGGACGTGCAGCTCGGCGGCAATATCGGCACGGCGATCCTGTCGCTGGAGCCTCCGGCGACCGACCGCATCCACATCGTCGAATGCTCGTCGTTCCAGATCGACTTGGCGCCGACGATCGATCCGACGGTCGGCGTGCTGCTGAACCTGACCGAGGACCATCTCGACCGCCACGACACGATGGAGCGCTATGCCGCCATCAAGGCGCGGCTGGTGCGGGGCGCCGGCACGGCGGTGGTCGGCGTCGACGACGAGTGGTGCGCCACGATCGCGTCCGATCTCGACAAGATCGGCAAGCCGGTCGAGCGCCTCTCCGTGCGCCGCCCCGTCGCCACCGGCTTCTTCGCCGATCGCGGCCGCATCATCGAGGCGGACGATACCGTCGTGCACGAGGTGGCGGATCTTGCCGGCATCGGCTCGCTGCGCGGTGCCCACAACGCCCAGAACGCGGCGGCGGCGATCGCGGCCGCGCGGGTGGTCGGCCTGTCCGAAACGGTGATCGTGGCGGGGCTGAAGAGCTTCCCCGGTCTCGCGCATCGCATGGAAGAAGTGGCGCGGATCGGCAGGGTGCTGTTCGTCAACGACTCGAAGGCGACCAATGCCGACGCGGCCGAGAAGGCGCTTTCGAGCTTCGACCGCATCTACTGGATCGCCGGCGGCAAGCCGAAGACCGGCGGTATCACCAGCCTCGAGCCCTATTTCCCGAGGATCGCCAAGGCCTATCTGATCGGCGCGGCGGCGGAGGAATTCGCCGCGACGCTTGCCGGCAAGGTCGAGACGGTGATGGCGGGCACGATGGACGCGGCGGTCGCGGCCGCGGCGCGCGACGCGGCGGCGGATGG
>JAEWAD010000047.1 GCA_023391905.1 Pseudomonadota bacterium
ACGGCCTTCCGGTAGCCCTCGGGCCGGGCCATGCCGAAATTGTGGCGCAGCCGGCTTTCCGTGTCATGGCCCTTTTCCTGGCCCATGACGGCGACCGGGCGGCCGCGGAAACGGCCGAAGCCGGCGATGATCGCCTGGTCCTCGCCGAACTTGCGGTCGCCGGCGAGCGGCGTGAAGTCGGAGATCAGGCGCTTCGCGTAATCGACGAAATGCGGCCGGTCCGGGTGGCGCGCCACCTGGGTCTTCTGCCAGGGCGTGAGCTTGGCATAGATGTCGGCGAGCGCCTGGCCGGCTTTCGCCTCCAGCTTGGTGATCTCGTCACCGACCGCGACGGCATCGCCCTTCTCGGCCAGGGCGCGCAGTTCCTGCACCTTGCCCTGGAGATCGGCGACGGGTTTTTCGAATTCTAGAAAGGTTCGCATCCAGACCTTCAAGCCGTACAAACATGGCTTAGTGTGGGCGGCCGGACAGACCTCCCCGAAAGTGCGCGCACACTGGCTGCAAGGCCCGGCGGTGTCAAGCTGACGAGATCGTCAGGCGTGACATCGGTCACGATTTTGCCAGCGGGTGGTGGTCGGCGACGAGCGCGCGCAGCCGCTCCTCCAGCACATGGGTGTAGATCTGCGTCGTCGAGATGTCGGCGTGGCCGAGCAACTGCTGGACGATGCGGAGATCGGCGCCGTTCTGCAGCAGATGGCTCGCAAAGGCATGGCGCAGCACATGCGGCGACACGCGCGCGGCTGGGATGCCGGCGGCGCCGGCAAGGTCCTTCAGGTCGCGGGCAAAGGCCTGCCGCGTCAGCGTGCCGCTGTCGCCGAAGGACGGGAACAGCCACTGCCCGCTCGGCGCCTTGCCCTCGTGCTCGCGGCGCAGCGCCACATAGCGGGCGATCGCCTCGCGGGCGCGGCCGGTCAGCGGCACCATGCGTTCCTTGTTGCCCTTGCCGCGCACGATCAGCACGCGGAGATCCGGCCGTGCGGCGGAGGACGGCAGCGCCACCAGCTCGGAAACGCGCATGCCGGACGCGTAGAGCGTCTCGAGCAGCGCCGCGAGCCGGGCGGCCCGAAGCGCCGCCGCCGGCGTCTTCGCCGCGCCGACATTTCCCTCCGCGGTGGCGAGCAGCCGGTCGACCTCGGCCTCCGACAGCACCTTGGGGATCGGCACCTTGCGCTTCGGCCCCTCGACGATGCCGGACGGATCGTCGCCGCGCACGCCCTCGGTGAACAGGAAGCGGTGCAATTGCCGCAGCGCCGAGAGCCGGCGCGCGGCGGACGAGGCGGCGAAGCCCCTGACCTCGAGATCGACCAGGTAGGCGCGCACCTCGGCGAGCGTCGCCCGTTCGAAGTCGAGCCCGCGGCCGACGAGGAAATCGGCATAGTCCTCGAGGTCGCGGCGATAGGAGGAGAGCGTGTGCGGCGAGGCGCCGCGCTCGGCGCTCATCATCTCGAGGAACGCCTCCAGATGATGCAGCCCGGCCTGCGACCGCCCGCCCTTCGTCTTCGCGGCCATCAGGGCTCCTGCAACAGCTTGTCGGTGGGAATGCGGATGGAAATCTCGCGCGGCGTCGGCTCGACGAAATTGGCCAGCGCGAACACCGCGGCATAGCCGGCGAGCACGAGCAGGATGCAGGCGACGATGAAGCGCGACAGGGTCGGCATGGGCCGGCGACGGACCTCCGGGAAAGGGTTCACCGTTATGGCCGGGTCCGGGCGCGAATAGCAAGATCGCGCGGAAGCCGGCCCAATCGGTCGTGCATGCCGCGCCGCCGCGACGCACGAGGGGCCGCCGCACGCTTGACAGCGTCGCCCCCGTCCGGTTCTACCTCGGCTAGGGCCGGACAGGAGCTGCGGGACATGATCGAGGGCATCGTTCCAGATAACGAGGACAATGCGCCCGGGGCCGATCTGGTCGACCGGCTCGGTCCGCGTGCCATCGTGCTGGTCGGGCTGATGGGCGCCGGCAAGACCTCGGTCGGCAAGCGCATCGCCGCCAAATTGCAGCTGCCCTTCATCGACGCCGACGCCGAGATCGAGAAGGCGGCCGACGCCACCATTCCCGAGATCTTCGCCCAGCACGGCGAGGCCTATTTCCGCGATGGCGAGCGGCGGGTGATCAAGCGCCTGCTCGACGGCAATCCCAAGGTGCTGGCGACCGGCGGCGGCGCCTTCATGAACGAGGAGACGCGCGCGGCGATCGCCGACGGTGCCGTCTCGATCTGGCTGCGCGCCGAGCTCGACGTGCTGATGGCCCGGGTCCGCAAGCGCGCCAACCGGCCGCTGCTGCAGACACCCGACCCCGAGGGCACGATGCGGCGCCTCATGGCCGAGCGCGACCCCGTCTACGCGCTCGCCGACATCCACATCCTGTCGCGCGACGTGACGCACGAGGTCGTCGCCGACGAAATCATCGAAGCCCTGCTCGCCTTCCTGGCGGCGGAGGCCCCCATGCAGGAAAGCTGATCCATGACCGTCGACGCCGCCGCCATCACCTCGGTTCCGGTCTCGCTGGGCAGCCGCTCCTACGACATCCTGATCGGCCGCGGCCTGATCGCCGACGCCGGCCGCGCCATCGCCGAGCGCCTGCCCAAGGTACGCGCGGCCATCGTCACCGACGAGACGGTCGCCGGCCTGCATCTCGCGACGCTGACGGCCTCGCTAGACGCCGCCGGCATCGGCCATGTCCCTGTCGTCGTCCCGCCGGGCGAGAGCTCGAAGAATTTCCAGACGCTCGAGACCGTGACCCGCGCCATCCTCGCCGCCCGGCTGGAACGCGGCGACATCGTCATCGCGCTCGGCGGCGGTGTCGTCGGCGATCTGACCGGCTTCGCGGCGGCGATCGCCCGGCGCGGCATGCGCTTCGTGCAGATCCCGACCTCGCTGCTCGCCCAGGTCGACAGCTCCGTCGGCGGCAAGCCCGGCATCACCACCGCCGAGGGCAAGAACCTCGTCGGCGCCTTCCACCAGCCCGACCTCGTCATCGCCGACACCGGCGTGCTCGACACGCTGTCGCCGCGCGAGTTCCGCGCCGGCTATGCCGAGGTGGCGAAATACGGGCTGATCGACGACGCCGGCTTCTTCGCCTGGCTGGAGCAGAACTGGCAGGGCATCCTTTCCGGCGGCCCGGAGCGCGAGTTCGCGGTCGCGACCAGCTGCCGCGCCAAGGCCAAGGTCGTCGCCGCCGACGAGCACGAGACAGGCGAGCGCGCGCTGCTCAATCTCGGCCACACCTTCGGCCACGCGCTCGAATCGGCGACCGGCTATTCGCAGCGCCTGGTGCATGGCGAGGGCGTCGCCATCGGCATGGTGCTGGCGCACCAGTTCTCGGCGCGGATGAACCTCTGCTCGCCGGACGACGGCGCCCGCGTCGAGGCGCATCTGAAGGCGGTCGGCCTGCCGACGCGGCTTTCCGACGTGCCGGGCGGCCTGCCGGACGCCGAGGACCTGATGAAGCGGATCGCGCAGGACAAGAAGGTCTCGCGCGGCACGCTGACCTTCATCCTGACCCGCGGCATCGGCCAGGCCTTCATCGCCAAGGACGTCCCGCCGGCCGCCGTGCAGGCGTTCCTGACCGACAAGCTGGCGGAGTGAGCAAGCCCCTCACCTCTCCAGGGGGAGAGGTGAGGATGCAACCCCACCCTGCCCGTCATCCCCGCGAAGGCGGGGATCCATCCATCCGCGCCCTCGGACGTTTCGCACCGGGACCCAACACGACCGGCAACCCGGCTGCATGGATCCCGGGTCAAGCCCGGGATGACGGCGAGGGTGGGGAGACGGTGGTGCGAGACGGGTCAGGTCTGCAACGCAACCCCACCCTACCCCCTCACCCGGAGCTCCGCTCCGACCTCTCCCCATGGGAGAGGTTAGGATG
>JAEWAD010000052.1 GCA_023391905.1 Pseudomonadota bacterium
GATCATCCGCTCCTTCTCCAGAAGCTCCGAGGCGCCGATGATCTCGTTCAGCGAGCGAACGCCGAGCGAGGCCAGGATCTCACGCACCTCCTCGGCGACGAAGAAGAAGTAGTTGATGACATGCTCGGGCGCGCCCTTGAAGCGCTTGCGCAGGACCGGGTCCTGCGTGGCGACCCCCACCGGACAGGTGTTGAGGTGGCACTTGCGCATCATGATGCAGCCGGCCGCAATCAGCGGCGCGGTGGCAAAGCCGAACTCGTCGGCACCGAGCAGCGCGCCGATGACGACGTCACGGCCGGTCTTGAGGCCCCCGTCGACCTGCAGCGCGATGCGCGAGCGCAGCTTGTTGAGCACGAGCGTCTGGTGGGTCTCGGCAAGGCCGATTTCCCATGGAGAACCGGCGTGCTTCAGCGAGGTCAGCGGCGAGGCGCCGGTGCCGCCGTCGAAGCCGGCGATGGTGATGTGGTCCGCACGCGCCTTGGCGACACCGGCGGCGACCGTGCCGACGCCGACTTCCGAGACGAGCTTGACCGAGACATCGGCCGTCGGGTTGACGTTCTTCAAATCGAAGATCAGCTGGGCCAGATCCTCGATCGAGTAGATGTCATGGTGCGGCGGCGGCGAGATCAGGCCGACGCCCGGCGTAGAATGCCGGACCTTGGCGATGGTCGCGTCGACCTTGTGGCCGGGCAATTGTCCGCCTTCGCCGGGCTTGGCACCCTGCGCCACCTTGATCTGCATGACATCCGCGTTGACGAGATATTCCGTCGTCACGCCGAAGCGGCCCGAGGCGATCTGCTTGATCGACGAACGCATCGAGTCGCCGTTCGGCATCGGCAGGAAGCGCTCGGCCTCCTCGCCGCCCTCGCCGGTGTTCGACTTGCCGCCGATCCGGTTCATGGCGATGGCGAGCGTGGTGTGCGCCTCGCGCGAGATCGAGCCGAACGACATGGCGCCGGTTGCGAAGCGCCGGACGATCTCCGAGGCGGGCTCCACCTCGTCGAGCGGCACCGGCGTCAGGCCGACTTCCTCCGCCATCTTGATCTCGAACAGGCCGCGCAGCGTCAGCAGCGACTTGGACTGCTCGTTCATCGCCCTGGAGAAGTCCTCGTAGCGCTCCCACGAGCCGATGCGGACGGCGTGCTGCAGGGTCGCCACCGAGTCGGGCGACCAGGCATGCTTCTCGCCGCGCATGCGGTAGTTGTACTCGCCGCCGATATCGAGCGTGTTGCGCAGGATCGCGCCGTTTCCGAAGGCGGCGGCGTGGCGACGCACGGTCTCTTCCGCGATCTCCTTGAGACCGACGCCCTCGATGGTGGTGGCGGTGCCGAAGAAGTAGCGGTCGACGAATTCCGAAGCGAGGCCGATCGCATCGAAGATCTGCGCGCCGCAATAGGACTGGTAGGTCGAGATGCCCATCTTGGACATGACCTTCAGGATGCCCTTGTCGATCGACTTGACGTAGCGATGCACGATCTCTTCGTCGTCGACCTCCTCGGGGAAGTCCTTCTTCATGTCGGTCAGCGTCTCGAAGGCGAGATAGGGGTTGATCGCCTCGGCGCCGAAGCCGGCCAGCACGCAGAAATGATGCACCTCGCGCGCCTCGCCGGTCTCGACGACGAGGCCGACCGAGGTCCGGAGACCCTTGCGGATCAGGTGATGGTGCACGCCGGCAGTGGCGAGCAGCGCGGGGATCGGGATCCGGTCGGGGCCGATCATGCGGTCCGACAGGATGATGATGTTGTAGCCGCCATGCACGGCCGCCTCGGCGCGCTCGCAGAGCCGCTCGAGCGCGTCGGCCATGCCTTCGGCGCCCTGCGCGATCGCGTAGGTGACGTCGAGCGTCTTCGACTGGAACGGGTTGTCGTCCAGCTCGCCGATGGCGCGGATCTTCTCGAGATCCGGGTTCTCCAGGATCGGCTGCCGCACCTCGAGCCGCTTGCGGCGGCCGGCGCCCTGCAGGTCGAACAGGTTCGGCCGCGGCCCGATGAACGAGACGAGGCTCATGACGAGCTCCTCGCGGATCGGGTCGATCGGCGGGTTCGTCACCTGGGCGAAGTTCTGCTTGAAGTAGGTGTAGAGCAGCTTCGACTTGTCGGAGAGCACCGAGATCGGTGTGTCCGTGCCCATCGAGCCGACCGCTTCCTGGCCGGTGGTCGCCATCGGCGCCATCAGCAGCTTCAGGTCCTCGGTGGTGTAGCCGAAGGCCTGCTGGCGATCGAGCAGCGTCACGTCGGTGCGCGGCGCGCGCGGCGGCACCGGCGGCAGATCCTCGAGCACGATCTGGGTGCGCGCCAGCCACTCCTGGTAGGGGAGCTTGGTGGCGAGCTCGGTCTTGATCTCCTCGTCGGAGACGATGCGGCCCTGCTCGAGGTCGATCAGCAGCATGCGGCCGGGCTGCAGCCGCCACTTGGTGATGATCTTCTCCTCGTCGATCGGCAGCACGCCGGATTCGGAGGCGAGCAGCACGTCGTCGTCCTCGGTGACGAGGTAGCGCGCCGGGCGCAGGCCGTTGCGGTCGAGCGTGGCGCCGATCCGGAGGCCGTCGGTGAAGGCGACGGCGGCCGGGCCGTCCCAGGGCGCCATCAGGGCGGCGGGATATTCGTAGAAGGCGCGCCGCTGCTCGTCCATGAGCGGGTTGCCCGCCCAGGCCTCGGGGATCAGCATCATCGCCGCATGCGGCAGCGAATAGCCGCCCTGCACCAGGAACTCGAGCGCGTTGTCGAAGCAGGCGGTGTCCGACTGCCCCTCATAGGAGATCGGCCACAGCTTCGAGATGTCGTTGCCGTAGAGCTCCGAGTCGACGGAAGCCTGCCGCGCCGCCATCCAGTTGACGTTGCCGCGCACCGTGTTGATCTCGCCGTTGTGCGCGACCATGCGGTAGGGGTGGGCGAGACGCCAGGACGGGAAGGTGTTGGTCGAGAAGCGCTGGTGCACGAGCGCGATCGCGCTTTCGAAGCGCTCGTCGTGGAAGTCGCGGTAGTAGGCGCCGAGCTGCTCTGCCAGGAACATGCCCTTGTAGACGATCGTCCGCGACGACAGCGACACGACGTAGAAGTCGTTGTCGAGGCCGGAATAGGCCGCGTAGATGCGGTTCGAGATCACCTTGCGGATGATGAACAGCCGCCGCTCGAAGGCGTCGTCGCTCTCGATGCCCCGGCCGCGGCCGATGAAGACCTGGCGGTGGTGCGGTTCGGTCGCGGCGATGTCGGGCGCCTTGGAGAGCGAGGAATTGTCGACCGGCACGTCGCGCCAGCCGAGCAGCACCTGGCCCTCGGAGGCGACGACCTCCTCGACGATCTTCTCCATGCCGGCGCGGATCTCCGCGTCCTGCGGCAGGAAGAGGAAGCCGACGGCATAGCTGCCGGGCGCGCCGATCTCGAAGCCGAGCCGTTCGGCCTCGGCCGTGAAGAAGCGATGCGGGATCTGCACGAGCATGCCCGCGCCGTCGCCCATCAGCGGATCCGCGCCGACGGCGCCGCGATGCTCGAGGTTGCGAACGATCTGCAGGCCGCTCTGCACGATGCGGTGCGACTTCTCGTTCTTCAGGTTCGCGATGAAGCCGACGCCGCAGGCGTCGTGCTCGTTTCGCGGATCATAAAGGCCTTGGGCGCCGATTCCGCCGGCCTTGTTGCGTGCGGCGGTGCTTTTGGCCGCGCGGGCCGTCGCCGCTGCTGCCATCTGCATTTCCGCTTCGCGCAAGACCTTTGGCATCTTCGTGCCCTCTCTCATCCTCTATGGTTCATCATTCGACGCCTCGACCGGCCGCTCGCCCGCCTGTCCCCTCGGGGACGTTTGGATGACCAACCGGCGGAACCGCCGTATTCGAAACTCGGGCCGCATCGCGTCCCATCAGTACCGCGCCGGTTTCGGTCCGGCCGCGACCGGCCGCCTGGGCCGGGTCCGTTCAGCAAGCAAGGTTCGTTCCGAACTCTGCCGCCTTTCTCGCCAATGCGCCGAAACGCTTGTCGTTGCATTCGATAATGGGACAGTAAGACTGTCCTAATTCGAGGCGCGCCAAAATGCCAGAACTCTTTCCATCCGGCAAGCGCCCTCGTGATCACGCATTATGTTTATTTCGTAATGTCGGCCGCCATCACACTTTCGTTCATGAACATGTGGCGGCAACGTAACAAAGTTGCCAGACCCCGATATGACGCAGCGGAATGTCCCGCGTCGCGAGGGGCGATTTTCTTGCATTAATTTTAGGCAGGCGACTGCGCGTTTGTGAGGCGGGTTTTCCGGCCGCGATGGGGCTTGCGCTCGGAGCCTTCCGGTCGCGATATGGAGGGATGATCTTTGCAAGCGACAATTGGGCAGGGGCGTCCGACCGTGTGGCGGCCGCGCTTGTCGGAGC
>JAEWAD010000135.1 GCA_023391905.1 Pseudomonadota bacterium
CTTGTGCAGCGCGAGGCGGAACGGCGCCGCGCCCGCCGGCACGACCAGGATGACCGTCTCGCGCGGCGCGCAGCCGGGCCGCGTGCAGGCGAGCTCCTGCACCAGCACCTCGGCCGCCGCATCGAGATCGAGGGCCTGGCGCGTCCAGGCCTTGATCCGCGACGCCGCCTCGGCGCGGCCCGCCCTGTCGCGCGGCGCGAAGGGATTCGGAAAGCGCATCGCCGTCAGGCCGCCCTGCCCCAGCGCGGAAACGGATCCGGCAGCGAGCGATGCGCGTCGAGGTCGAAGCGGGCGGGATCGGACGGACCGACGAGGCAGCCGTCGAGCGCGGCGCGGATCGCTTCCTCGTCCATGCCGGTGCCGATGAAGACCAGCTCCTGCCGCCGGTCGCCGAATGCCGGCGCCCAGTTCGACCGCAGCCGCGCCGTCCAGTCGGGATCGTCCGGCCAGCGCTCGCGCGGCACCGCCGCCCACCACAAACCCATCGGCCCGGTCCGGCAGATCGCGCCGGCGAGGCTCATCTCGCCGACCCATTCGGGTCGCGTCGCCAGCCAGAACAGCCCCTTCGCCCGGATAAGGCCCGGCCAGGCCTGGTCGATGAACGCCTGAAATCGGGCCGGGTGAAACGGCCTCCGCGCGCGGTAGACGAAGCTCGCAACGCCATATTCCTCCGTCTCCGGCACATGGTCGCGAAATCCGTTCAGCTCCTTGAACCAGAGCGGATGCTCCTCGGCCTTGTCCGGATCGAACAGGCCCGTGCCCATCACCGCGTCGAGCGGCACGCGGCCGAAGGCGGCGAAATGGATGCGCGCGTCCGGATTGAGCGCCTTGACGATGCGCGCGACGAGATCGCGCTCGGCCTGAGTGACGTCGTCCGCCTTGTTGATGACGACGACGTCGGCGAACTCGATCTGCTCGACGAGCAGGTCGACCAGCGTGCGGACGTCGCCCTCGCCCGCCGCCTCGCCGCGATCGCGCAGGAAGTCGCGGCTCGAATAGTCCTTCAGCAGATTCACCGCGTCGACCACCGTCACCATGGTGTCGATACGGGCGATGTCGGCGAGCGAGGCGCCCGCCTCGTCGCGGAAATCGAAGGTCGCGGCGATCGGCAGCGGCTCGGCGATGCCGGTGCCCTCGATCAGCAGATAGTCGAAGCGCCCGGCCTCAGCCAGTTGCCGGACCTCGGCGAGCAGGTCGTCGCGCAGCGTGCAGCAGATGCGGCCATTCGACATCTCGCCCAGGCGTTCGTCGGTGCGCGACAGGCCGGCGCCGCCGTCGCGGACCAGCGCGGCGTCGATGTTCACCTCGCTCATGTCGTTGACGATGACGGCGACGCGGCGGCCCTCGCGATTGCCAAGGATGGGGTTCAGCAGCGGGGTCTTGCCGGCGCCGAGAAAGCCGGAGAGCACGGTGACGGGCAGACGGCCGTCGCGATCAAGGAGGGGCATCGAAGCTTCCGTTTTCAGGCAGGGGGAGGATGCGGCCGGGGATTCCCCGCCCCGGCCGCGCAGGGCTCAATGCTCGTGATGCGGCTCGTTGACGAAGGAGAGCGTCGCGAAATGGCTCGCCTTGTCGGCATCGCGCGTATCGGCGAGCGGCACGGAGTGCGACACCGCGACGACATTGAGTCCCTGGTTCCGCACCAGCACCTCGGCGACGCCGTCGGCGTCGGTCTTGCCCAGCGTCGCCTCCGACGCGTTGACGTAGTCGGGCGTGATGGCGGCGTCCGGCAGCGGCTTGCCGTCAAAGAGAACGCGCACCTTGAGCAGCGCGCCGGGGGCGAGCTCGGTCGGGTTCGAAAGCGGCACGATCTGCAGCTTCTGCGCCGGCAGTTCCGGCAGCGCGTCGCCATGCAGGTGCAGGATGGTGAGGTTGTGCTTCCAGTTGTCGCCGGCCTCGGTGGCGCCCGGGACCTCGCTCTTCGGCTTGTTCACCCACTTGCCGTCCGGGCCCTTGGAATAGATGCCGTTGGCGAAGTCGACGAGCAGGATCGCCGCCCCGTCATCCGCCTCGATCACGGCGCCGCGCTCGCGGGCGACCGCCTTCGCCGTCACAAGCTTGCCGGCCTTGTCGATGGCGACCACCGTCTTGACCTTGGCCGGATCATAGGCGCCGTCCTCGGCGCCGTGGCCATAGACGATGCCGGTCTCGCCCCAGCGCTCGGCGGTCCAGATGCCATGCGCCTGGGCGGTCGCGGCGCCGGAAAGCAGGAGGGCTGAGGCCAGAAGAAGAGGTCGGATCCGCATCGGATGCTCCATATGTTATGTTATAACATAACACTCATAGGAGACGATGCGCCTACTGGCAAGCCCGCGCGCTGACACCCCTCCCCGATGTCCCGGCTGAAACAAAGAGGGCCGCCGGCGGGCGACCCTGAACGGGCGACGGAAATCGTCGCCCCCCGAAAACGAAAAAGGCGGCCCGATGGGCCGCCTTTCCGTATCCGATCGCTCGGAAGGATCAGAACTTGTAGTTCAGACCAGCCTTGATGACGTGGGTCGTCAGGTCGGCGTTGACGCTGTTGAGGGCGCCCTCGAAGTAGTCCTCCGAGCCGAGATCGACATAGTTGTACTCGAC
>JAEWAD010000189.1 GCA_023391905.1 Pseudomonadota bacterium
GCCGCAATGCGGAAAGGGTCGCCTTCGCCGTGCTCATCGCCGTCCGTCGCTGTCCGATCCATGCCTTTGTTCTCTATTTGTTCTAATACGACTCCAAACCGGGCGAGAGTCAATGAGGACGGAGAGCTTTGCCCAGACCGCTGCGCGGGGCGCCTGTCGCGCTCGGCGGGACAGGCCAGCGTCGGGTCAAAATCCTGCCTGTCATTCCCCCTGAGGATCCCCTGCACCATTCCCATCATGCTGAGGGGCCCGAAGGGCCGTCTCGAAGCACGCACGGAGCCCGTGCAATCGAGGCCCGAGCTGCGCTCGGGCACCTCAGGATGATGGACATCGAGGGCCTCCCCCGCTTGCGGGAGAGGGGCAGGATACTGGCCTTACGCCGCCTCCTCGGCCAGGAAGCCGCCCGACTGGCGCCGCCAGAGCGAGGCGTAGTGGCCGTTCAGCGCCAGCAGCTCCTCATGCGTGCCGCTCTCGATGATGCGGCCCTTGTCGAGGATGATCAGCCGGTCCATGCGCGCGATCGTCGAGAGCCGGTGGGCGATCGCGATCACCGTCTTGTCGGCCATCAGGCTCTCGAACTGCTCCTGGATCGCCGCCTCGACCTCGGAATCGAGCGCCGAGGTCGCCTCGTCGAGGATCAGGATCGGCGCGTTCTTCAGGATGACGCGGGCGATCGCGATGCGCTGGCGCTGGCCGCCGGAGAGCTTGATGCCGCGCTCGCCGACATGCGCCTCGTAGCCGGTGCGGCCGCGCCAGTCCTCGAGATTGCCGATGAACTCGTGCGCATGCGCCCGCCGCGCCGCCTCCTCGACGCCGTTCAGCGTCACATGCGACTGGCCGTAGCGGATGTTGTCGAGGATCGAGCGGTGCAGGAGCGAGGTGTCCTGGGTGACGACCGAGATCTGCTCGCGCAGGCTCTCCTGCGTCACCGTCGCGATGTCCTGGCCGTCGATCAGGATGCGGCCGCCCTCGAGGTCGAAGAAGCGCAGCAGCAGGTTGACCAGCGTCGACTTGCCGGCGCCGGAGCGGCCGACGAGGCCGATCTTCTCGCCCGGCCTGATGGTGAGCGACAGGTCCTCGATGATGCCGCCGGAGCGGCCATAGTTGAAGTTGATGTTGTCGAAGACGATGCCGCCCTTGGCGACCTTGAGTTCTTCCGCGCCGGGGCGGTCGGTCAGGCGCAGCGGCTTGGCGATCGACATCATGCCTTCCTGAACGGCGCCGATATTCTCGAAGATCGCGGTGACCTGCTGGGCGACGAAGCCGGCAATGTTGGCGATCTGCCAGGTCAAGGGCAGCACCATGGCGACGACGCCGACCTCGACCAGGCCGAGCGACCAGAGGCGGACCGCGATGGCGCCGGTCGAGACGACGAGGACGGCGTTGTTGAGCGCGAGCGCCAGGCCGAACAGGGTGATCAGCCGCAATTGTCCGCGGAAGACGCTGGTGTGATAGTCGACCGCCTCGCGGACATAATCGTCCTCCTCGCGGGCGCGGCCGAACAGCTTCACCGTGATGATGTTGGTGTAGCTGTCGACGATGCGGCCGGTGATCAGCGAGCGCGCCTCCGACATCTCGACCGAGCGGCCCTTGAGGCGCGGCACGAACACGCGCAGCAGCGTCGCGTAGCAGACGAACCAGAAAAGCGTCGGCAGCATCAGCCAGAGGTCGTTGTGGCCGAGCAGGACCAGCGCGCTGGTGCCGTAGACGGCGATGTACCAGACGGCGTTGATCGACGAGACGGCGCTGTCGCGCACCGAGACGCCGGTCTGCATGACGCGGGTGGCGATGCGGCCGGCGAAATCATGCTGGAAGAACGACCAGCTCTGCCGGACGACGTGCCAGTGGCTCTGCCAGCGGATCAGGTTGGTGAAGCCCGAGGCGATGATCTGGTTGGTGATCAGGTTCTGCACGAAGATCGCGATCGGGCGCACCATCAGCATGAACAGCGCCATGCCGGCGAGGATATGCCAGTGGTCGCGGATCAGCGCCTGCGGCGAGACCTCGCTGAGAAGCGTGACGAGCTTGCCGATGAAGAAGGGAATCGCCGCATCGAGCAGCGCCACCGTCAGCCCGGCGACGAGCAGGGCGGCGAAATACCAGCGCACCTGGCGGATGAAGAACCAGTAGAAGGCGGCGAGCGTATCGGGCGGTTCGCCGGGCATGCCACGGGTGGTGGCCGGAATCCGTTCTTCGAAATAGCGGAACATGATGATCTCGACGGCAGGCGGGTGAGCGCGAAGGGAGGCGAACGTCGCGGCGCGGGGAGCGGGGCGGCGAACGCGTCCGGGCTGAGAGCGCCCGGGCGTCGTCGAGAACCCATGCTAGCCCGCTTTGTGGTGATTCTTAAGCGGATTTGCTGGCTTTCCGGCGTCTCGGCGACGAATTTCGATGCCGACGCAGGAAGATGGCATTTCCGCCACATCGCAATCTTTGCTTGCAGATCGTGAACGGCACCCGCCTTTTCGAAACTTGCGGGATGCGCCTCCCGCGCCGATGCTGCCAGTTTGTGGCATCATGGCGTGTGAGGAGTTCCCATGTCCCGCGCGCAACGCCTGCTCGACCTGATCCAGATCCTGCGCCGCCACCGCCGGCCGGTGAGCGGGCATGTGCTCGCCGGCGAGCTCGGCGTCAGCCTCCGCACGCTCTATCGCGACATCGCCACGCTGCAGGCGCAGGGCGCCTCGATCGAGGGCGAGCCCGGCATCGGCTACGTCCTGAAGCCCGGCTTCATGCTGCCGCCGCTGATGTTCTCGGAAGACGAGATCGAGGCGATGGTGCTCGGCTCGCGCTGGGTGTCGAAACGCGCCGATCCCCGGCTGGCGCTCGCCGCCGGCAACGCGCTCGCCAAGATCGCCGCCGTGCTGCCTCCGGATCTGCGCGAGGATCTCGACAGTTCGACGCTCCTGGTCGGGACGAGCTCGGCCGAGACGCCCGGCGTCGACCTCGCCCTCGTCCGCGCCGCGATCCGCCGCGAGCGCAAGCTTTCCTTCGCCTATACGGACGCGGCCGGCGCCGCCTCGCAGCGGACCGTCTGGCCGTTCGCGCTCGGCTTCTTCGAGAAGGTGCGCATGCTCGTCGCCTGGTGCGAGACGCGGCAGGATTTTCGCCATTTCCGCACCGAGCGGATCACCGACCTCGTGGTGACGGAGACGCGCTATCCGCGCCGGCGACAGGCGCTCCTGAAGGACTGGAAGATCGCCGAGGGCATCAGCCACCCGACACTGCTGCCATAAACTGACAGCAGGAGCGCCTAACCTCCGTCCATCCGCAACGGAGGCAACACCATGACCAACCCCAACATGATCCTGCTCTATGTCGAGGACACCACCGCCAGCGCCGCCTTCTATGGCGACCTGCTCGGCCGGAAGGGCACCGGCCATTCGGCGAACTTCGCCACCGTGCCGTTGGATGGCGGCATGACGCTCGGCCTCTGGGCCCGCGGCACCGTCAAGCCGGCCACCAGCGGTTCCGGCGGCGCCCAGGGCGAGATCGTCTTCATGGTCGAGGACAAGCCCGCGATCGATGCGCTCTATGCCGACTGGCAGGCGCGCGGGCTCGAGATCGCGCAGGCGCTGACCGCGCTCGATTTCGGCCCGACCTTCGTCGCCCTCGACCCCGACGGCCACCGCCTGCGGGTGTGCCTGCAGGACGCGTGAGAGCGGCGTCACCCCGGCCCTCTCCGCCAGCGGGAGAGGGCGAACTCCCCGTCATCCCGGGCGGAGACCCGGGATCCATACATCCGAGCTTTCGGGCGTTTCGCGCGGCGAGGCCAAGGCTGCATGGATCCCCGCCTGCGCGGGGATGACGGCGAGCATGGGGCCGCGATCGCGCTTCAACGGCAAGGGCCACCT
>JAEWAD010000193.1 GCA_023391905.1 Pseudomonadota bacterium
CCGAGCCGCGCACGAAGCCGCCGCCGGTGACGCGGTCGAGCTCGGCGATGCCGGTCGGGATGCGGGGCGCCTCGTCGCTGCCGCCGGAGAGCGGCTGCAGCTCGACGATCCGGCCGCGCTTGCCGCCGGTAGCCTTCGCGGGGCCGCCGCCGATGCCGCCGGTGGCGCTTTCCTCGACCAGCGTGTTCCACTCGCCGCAGGCCTCGCAGCGACCCTGCCAGCGCGGGCTGGTGGCGCCGCAGTTCTGGCAGACGAACTGGATCTTCGCCCGCGCCATCACACGCCTCCGACGTAGCGCCGGTGGTAGCGGCCACCGAGGCTGGTCAGGAACTCGTAGCTGATGGTGCCGGCCGCTTCGGCGACTTCGGCGACCGGCATGTTCGGCCCGAACAGCTCGACCCAGTCACCGCGTGCCGCCTCCGGCACGTCGGTGACGTCGATCGCCGCCATGTCCATCGAGACGCGGCCGAAGAGCGGCGCGCGGCGGCCATGCAGCACGACTTCGGCGCCAGGGCGCAGGTCGGTGGAGCTGGCCGCGCGGTGATAACCGTCGGCATAGCCGGTGGAGAGAATGGCGATCCGGCTCGGACGGCGCGTCGTCGCGGCGGCCCCGTAGCCGACCGTCTCGCCGGCCGGCACGTCGCGGATCTGGATGATGCGCGCCTCGGCCGTGACCACCGTCTCGAGCGGCGGGCGGCCGGCGATGAACGGACCGCCATAGAGGCCGATGCCCGGCCGGACGAGATCGAAATGATAGGCCGGATCGAGCGCGATGCCGGCGGTGTTGGCAAGCGAAACGGCGAGGCCGGGGAAGAGGGCCTTGACGTCGCGCATGGTCGCGAGCTGGCGGGCGCTCAGCGGGTGCGCCGGCGTGTCGGCGCAGGCGAGATGGCTCATCACCAGCGACAGGCCGAGGCGCTCGACTGTCTCAGGGTCGGCGGCGAGGGCGCGCGCCTCGTTGAAGGTCAGCCCGAGGCGGTTCATGCCGGTGTCGACATGCAGCGCCGCGCGGCCCGTGCCGCCCTGCGCGCGATAGGCGGCCCAGTCGGCGAGCTCGCCGGTCGAGCCGATGACCGGGCGCAGATGGTTCGCCGCATGCACCGACGCCAGGTCGCTTGCAAGGCCGTTGAGCACGTAGATCGTCGCGTCCGGGGCAACGGCGCGGGCCCGAAGGCCTTCGTCGGGGAGGGCGACGAAGAAGGTCCGGCATCCCGTCGCCGCAAGCGCGCGTACGGCCGGCTCGAGCCCGATGCCATAACCATTGCCCTTCACGGCCGCAGCGGTTTCGGCGCCGGCGGCCATCCGCGCCATCGCCTGCCAGTTGCGGGCCAGGGCGGACAGGTCGATCGTCAGCCGGTTGCCGGCCGTGATCGGGTTCTCGACGGGAAGGGGAGCGAGCTGTTCCATCAGGGGAGGGTACGCGATTCTCTTGCTGCCGCGCGGCGGGGCATGGGCGGGACCGTGCTGTCCCCGGTGTCCCCGATTTTCGCGGCGATCTCAAGGCCGAAGGGACGATCGAGGCCGTTGCTGGCGGGCGGGTTCGGGAGCGGCTACGCCTGTTGGCGACAACGGAACGGCGGGAGCGGGGAATGACGACGTCGGCAGGGCGATATCTCGGCTGCATCGCGGTGGTCGTGCGCGACTATGACGAGGCGATCGACTGGTACACGCGGTCGATCGGTTTTGTCCTGATCGAGGACAAGCCGCTTTCCGAGGGGAAGCGCTGGGTGCTCATCGCGCCGTCGCCATCGAGCCAGACGCACATTCTGCTGGCGCGAGCCGTCAACCCGGATCAGATGGCGGCGGTCGGGCGCCAGTCCGGTGGCCGCGTCTTCCTGTTCCTCCACACCGATGATTTCACGCGCGACTACGAGGCCTTCCGCGGGCGTGGCGTTCATTTCATGGAAGCGCCGCGCGACGAGCCCTATGGCCGCGTCGCGGTGTTCGAGGACCTCTATGGCAATCGCTGGGACCTGCTCGAGCCGCGCGGCTGAGCGGCGCCGCCAGCCTATTCGTATGATTCCGGCAGGTGGTCGCGCTTGGCGAGGTTGGAGAAGCGGGTGATCTCCGCCTCGAACTGCAGCGGCACGGTGCCGGTCGGGCCGTGGCGCTGCTTGCCGATGATCACCTCGGCGACGCCGGCGACCTGCTCCATCTCCGCCTGCCACTTGAAGAAGTCCTCGGTGCCTTCCTTCGGCATCTTGCCCTTCAGGTAGTATTCGTCGCGATAGACGAACATCACCACGTCGGCGTCCTGCTCGATCGAGCCCGATTCGCGTAGGTCCGCCAGCTGCGGCCTCTTGTCCTCACGCGCCTCGACCTGACGCGAGAGCTGCGACAGCGCGATGACCGGGACGGCGAGTTCCTTGGCGAGCGCCTTCAGGCCGGTGGTGATCTCGGTGATTTCCTGCACGCGGTTGGCCTGGCCCTTGCCGGAGCCCTGCAGCAGCTGGAGGTAGTCGATGATCAGGAGGTCGAGGCCGCGCTGGCGTTTCAGACGGCGGGCGCGGGCCGTCAGCTGCGCGATCGAGATGCCACCGGACTGGTCGATGAAGAGCGGGATGCGCGCCATTTCGCGCGAGGCCTCGACGACGCGCGCGAACTGGCGCTCGTCGAGCGAACCGCGGCGGATATGCGAGGAGGAGACGCCGGATTGCTCGGCGACGATACGCGTCGCGAGCTGCTCGGCCGACATTTCAAGGGAGAAGAAGCCGACGATGCCGCCATTGACCGACTTGGTCGAACCGTCGGGCTGAACCTCACCCTTGTAGGCCTTG
>JAEWAD010000437.1 GCA_023391905.1 Pseudomonadota bacterium
TGCCAACACCCTCCTGGTGATCGCCGATCGCTGCCTTCGCTCGACGGACTGCATCAACGTCATCGTCGCCGACAAGCAGAAACACCTGCAATTCACCACCATCGACGAGGCCATCGGCCATTGTGCCAAGGGCTGGGGCATCTGGGCGAGGGCGAGCAACGACGAGGGTTACGAACCCGATGTCGTCATGGCCTCCTGTGGAGACGTTGCAACTCAGGAGGCACTGGCCGCGACCGCGATCCTGCGCGCGCGGCTGCCCGGGCTGAAGGTCCGCTTCGTCAACGTCGTCGATCTCTTCCGCATGCAGCGCGCGAGCGAACATCCGCATGGTTCGACCGAACGCGACTTCGACAGCCTCTTCACCCGTGACAAACCGGTGATTTTCAACTTCCACGGCTATCCGTGGCTGATCCACAAGCTCGCGTACAAGTTCCACAACCATGAGAACCTGCATGTCCGCGGGTACAAGGAGCGGGGCAACATCAATACGCCGCTCGAGCTCGCTATCCTGAACGAGGCGGATCGCTTTACCCTTGTCATCGATGTCATCGAGCGGGTGCCGGGCCTCGCCTCCCGCGCCGCGCATCTCAAGGAGGAAATGAAGGGCTCGATCATCGATAGCCTCGCCTATGCCCATACCCATGGCATCGACCGCGACGAGATCACCAACTGGGTCTGGCCCGGATAGGGATGGCGGCGCATCGGCAGGCGCTGAAACCCGAAGACTAGATCTTCGGGGCAGTGAAGTGCTCGACGATTCCCCGGACCCCACGCACGCCTTCCGCCACGGTCCTCGCCGCCTTTCGGCGTTCCATCGCCTCGACGATCCCCCAGAGATGCACGGTCCCATCGACGACCGTTACCCGCAGGTCCAGGCCCTCCAGCCCTGTATTCTCCCCGAACCGATGGACGATGCTGCGCTGGATGGCCTCATCACCCGTGGCGGTGTCATCGGGCTTGGCCGCCAGAATTGCCTGCAGCAGGTCGGCCCGGCTCACGATCCCGACAACCTTCGCGCCTCTCGTCACAGGGATTCGCTTGATGCGCCGCTCGTGCATGATGTTCGAGACCTGCATCAGGGGGGCGTGCTCGCCGATCGTGACAGGATCGCTCGTCATCACGTCGCCGACTCTCCACGAGCTCCGCCTGACATAGGCGCTCGCGCGTTCCTCGGCGGTCGTCGATCCCTCGTCGGATATCGAGAGCGAGCCGGACACCAGCTCCGTCCTGCGGATCAGGTCGCCTTCGCTGATCACTCCGACGATGCAATCGGAATCGTCAATGACAGGAAGCCCGCTGACGTTGTTATCCAGCATGAGCCTGGCTGCCTGCCTTACGCTGTTGTCCGGCGACACGCTGACAACTTTCGTGGTCATTACGTCTTTGACGCGCATGGCACAACTCCGGCATGTAAATCTACGCCGAGAAGGTATCGACACGCTAAACCACTTGGGACGGCTCGACAACTATCCGCAGACTTTGGCGATTGACGATCGCCGCCGCCGATGCGGTTAGCGCACTTAAATTGCCGCCTCAGCGGGGGCGGCTCGTTGCCCAGTCGAAGAGCCGGCACGAAGCCTCGGCCCGACCGGCAGCTGGACAATATGCAGTGTCCGATCCCAGGCTCCATCGAGGACGGCGTCGCGGCCCAGCCGGATCAACGTCGTGCCGGCGAGTTCCCCTTCTCTTAGCGACAGGAGAAGACGTCGATGCGTTTCGCTTACCGCGCTCATCGCATCGTCCAGCACCACCCAGTGGGGCGCATGCAGCAGCAGGCGCGCAAAGGCAAGTCGCTGCTGCTCGTCGAGGGGGAGTTCCCTGTCCCAGCGTTCACTGCGGTCGAGCATGGCTACGAGATGGCCGAGATCCACACGCTCCAGCGCGGCGACCACGGAAGCCTCCTCGATGCGGTCGGGCTCCGTCGGATAACAGACGGCAGTCCGCAGCGTGCCAAGCGGCATGTAGGGCCGCTGGGGAATGAAGGTCATGGTCTCCCGCGGCGGCAGGTGGATGGTGCCGTCTCCCCATGGCCACATGCCCGCGAGGGCTCGGAACAGCGTGCTCTTGCCCGAGGCGGCCTTCCCAAGGATCTGGATGCGCTCGCCGGGACGGATCTCGACACCGCCTTCCTCGATGAGGGCGGATGAATCTGGCAGTGCGAGTTGCAAGTCATCGAGCCTCAGCGTGTCGGCACCGGATTCAACAACGTCGATACGTCCGGTCTCCGCGCCCATACGATCCACCGTCGCCAGCGCATCGCGAAACGTCACGACCCGGAGCAGGGTGGCCCGCCAGTCTGCAATGGTCGAAAGGTTATCCACGAACCAGCGCAAGGAGGATTGCACCTGGTTGAAGGCACCGGCGACCATCATCAACGTCCCGAAGCTCATGGTCCCGCCGAAATAGCCCGGTGCCGCCACGACAATTGGAATGACCGTCGCGAGCCATCCATATCCAGCGGTGACCCACGTCAGCCGGGCCCCCCCGCCTGCCAGACGGACCAATAGCTTGGTCACGGCATTGACGGGCTGATCGAGCGCGCGCCGCTCCTCTGCCTCGCCACCATGCAGCACGATACCATCGGCATGCTCGCTGACCCGCACGAGCGCGCTGCGAAGCTCGGCCTCGCTGGAATAGCGTTCCGCGTTGAGCGGAACGAGCGACCTTCCCACATACCATCCGAGCAGGGAGCCGCCGAGCGCGTACAAGATCGCGCACCAGACCATGTAGCCGGGGATCGAGAAGGGACCGTTGCCGAAATCGAACACCACCTTGCCCGACAGCACCCACAACACGCCGATGAAGCTTACAAGCAGCAAGGTTGCCTGCAGCAGGCCTGTGAGCAGGGAGGTGGTGAGATCCGTCAGGTGCTGAGCGTCCTGCTGGATCCGCTGGTCGGGGTTGACGCCGATCTCGCCGGCATACTCGAGAAGGTAGATGCGTCTACGGGTAAGCCACTGGTCAAGCAGATCGAAGGTCAACCATTCCCGAAGGCGAACTTTGACCATCGCCCGAAGCCAGTTCTGAGCGACGCCTAGACTCAAAAGGCCACCAGCGATCACGACAAAGGCCAGAAGCTGCGCGAGGAACCCGGACATGTTCTTCTGCTCGATCGCTTCGTAGAAGTCACGTTGCCAAACGTTGAGCCTCACTTGCCCAGCCGCATTGGCGCAGAGGACGAGCACGATACCCAATGCCAGTAGCGCGATCTGCCGCCGGCGGGGCGAGCCGGCCAGAGCTCGAGCCAATGTCATGACCTGCGCGGCGACGCCGCCGGCCTGGACCGCATGGGGATCGGCCGCCGATTCCGACTGGGTCGCTTGCTTTGTGGCCATGTATTCCTCCCGAACTGCACCATTTGGCGGCGACGGGGGCGGCACTTTCAGAATCCAGAGGCAGGCAAGCCATCTCCCGGCGCCCGGCGGGCGGCGCGATGTCTTCAGAACATTATGCGCAGTTAGGCTCAGCGACGATTTGACTTCGCGCAGGCCATTCCTGAGCTTGCAGTGGATGAAAGGCAAGTTGGAACGCGGAAATTGCACGCGCCCCAGTCCGAACGACGCCTCGGCGTCCATTCAGGAACGTGCCCGATGCGGCGCCCGCTTGCTCGTCAGGCAATCTCGATCGCGCTGTCAAACGCGATATGCATGCCCACACATCGTCATTCGACGTATCTCAGGGGCCTGTTTCCGCCTGTAGCCAGGCAAACGCGCTATCGGCGTCGCTGCTGCCGAAGACCTTGAAGGCAGGATGGGCGAAGTGTTCGGCGATCCTTGGAGCCAGTCGAAGGACCCCGTCATCGGAGACAATGGCGACCCGCTCGATCTTCCGATGGTGATCCTTGACGAACTTCAGGTGATCGATGAAGGCGTCGAAATTCGTCCATCCGGGAAAGCCGGATGCCTCGATCATTAGGCCGTTCAGCTTCCCGTTCTCCAGAATGTGCGGATCAACCGCCTCTGAAACGCGACGAAAATCATCGACGCTCAGCGGGCCTGTCGGGTGCAGCACAAGGATGCCCTTGTCCTTGAGAAGTTCAAAATCGATCATTCGCGCCTCCTTGCCAGGATCACCTTGCCTCGCGCTCCACGCATCCGATCGATCGACGATAGAGCGGATGGCCGCCACGTGTCGGGCGGGCAGGAGCCGGAGGGCAATTTGCATCTCCGCTTGCCCCTCCTGCACCAACCCAACCCTGCGCGACCGACGGACGCAGCGCCTGCCGGAACGGTGTCTTGTCAATCGACGATGCTGTAGCCGCCATCGACGTAGAGCACCTGGCCGGTGATCAGCCGTGCCGCGTCATGGGCCAGGAAGGCAGTCGCGACGCCGACGTCGTCGATGGAAACGAGGCTCTGCGACGGCGCCTTGCGCTCAGCCCTGTCCAGCAGTTCACCGAATTCCGGGATGCCCGAAGCGGCGCGTGTCGCCAGCGGCCCCGGCGAAATCGCGTGGACCCGAATGCCCTTCGGCCCGAGTTCTGCCGCCATGTAACGGACGGCGCTTTCGAGCGCTGCCTTGGCGACGCCCATGATGTTGTAGTTCTCCACCACGCGCTGCGAGCCGTAGTAGGTCATGGTGAACAGCGTGCCGCCATCCTTCATCAGCGGCTCGGCGAGCTGCGCCATGCGGATGAACGACCAGCAGGAGATCTCCATCGTCTTCAGGAAGCCGTCGAGCGGCGCATCGGTAACGCGCCCGACGAGTGTGTCGCGGGGCGAGAAGGCTATGGAGTGGACGACAAAGTCGAGCTTGCCCCAGTCCGCGCCGATCCGCTCGAACACTGCCTCCATCTGGCCCGGGACCGAAACGTCCAGCGGCATGAAGATCGGCGCTTCCAGTTCGTTCGCCAGCGGTTCGACGAAGCGGCGCGCCTTGTCGTTCAGGTAGGTGATCGCCAACTCCGCCCCGAAGCCGCGGAAGGCGCGGGCGCATCCCCAGGCGATGGACTGGTCGTTGGCAATGCCGACGATCAAACCACGCTTTCCCTCGAGCAGCTTGGCCTTGACCTCCGG
>JAEWAD010000218.1 GCA_023391905.1 Pseudomonadota bacterium
GGGGATGCTGGCATGGTGAGAAGCCCAGCCATCGTCGAAGGACGGCAGATCAGAACCAAGGCCGTCCGCACGATTTCGCTGTTCGGCGCCACGGGCTCGATCGGCCGGAGCACTGCCGACGTCATCCTGCAGCATCGCGATGCCTTCGCGGTCGAGGTGGTGACGGCGCAGAGCCGGGTCGAGGAACTCGCGGAGCTGGCGGTTCAGCTCGGCGCGCGATTGGCGGTGATCGGGGATCCTGCTGCCTACGAGACCTTGCGCGACCGCTTGGCGGGAACCGGCATTGCCGTCGCGGCGGGGCCGGCTGCGATCGTCGAGGCGGCATCGCGTCCCGTCGATCTCGTCATGGCGGCGATCGTCGGCGCCGCCGGCCTGGAGCCGACGCTCGCAGCGATCGACGCCGGCGCCGACATCGCGCTCGCCAACAAGGAATGCCTCGTCTGCGCCGGCGCGCTGTTCAACCGGCGCGCGACCGCGGCCAAGGTCCGGGTTCTCCCGGTCGATTCCGAGCACAACGCGATCTTCCAGTCGCTCGACGCGGCGAACGTCGCGGCCGTCGACCGGATCACCGTCACGGCGTCCGGCGGCCCGTTCCGCACCTTCTCGCTCGACGAGATGCGGCGGGTGACGCCGGCGCAGGCACTGAAGCACCCGCGGTGGTCGATGGGGCCGAAGATCTCGATCGATTCGGCGACGATGATGAACAAGGGCCTCGAACTGATCGAGGCGCATCACCTGTTCGGCATCGAATCGGAACGGCTCGACGTGCTGGTGCATCCGCAGTCCGTGGTGCACGGCTTCGTCACCTATGCCGACGGCTCGATCGTCGCGCAGCTCGGCGCCGCCGACATGCGGATCCCGATTTCGCACTGCCTCGGATGGCCGAACCGTGTCGCGACGGCAACGCCGCGTCTCGACCTCGCGCAGCTGGCGACGCTCACCTTCGAAAAGCCGGATTTGCATCGTTTCCCAGCATTGTCGATCGCGCGCCAGGCCCTCGAAATCGGGGATTGGGCAACCAATATCCTGAATGCGGCCAACGAAGTGGCGGTCGAGGCTTTTCTGGGCGGCAGGATCGAGTTTCTCGATATCGCCGCGACCGTCGAGGCCGTGCTGGAGCGGGCGGGCGCGACGGTCGGGGGCACGGAGTTCACCGCGGTCGAGACCGTCCTGGCGCTGGACGCCGAGGGTCGGCGACTGGCCGCCGAAATGATCGAATTCCGCGGGCGACGCGCCAGCTGATGGCGCCGCGCGTGGAAGCGGAAGGGTACTGAGGAATGGACTTTCTGGCTCCCCTGGGACAGTTCGGCACGGGCGCGCTCGGCTACCTGATCCCCTTCCTGTTCGTGCTGACGATCGTCGTCTTCTTCCACGAGCTGGGGCACTTCCTCGTCGCCCGCTGGTGCGGCGTGCGGGTCAAGGCGTTCTCGATCGGCTTCGGTCCGGAACTGATCGGCTTCAACGACCGCCGCGGCACGCGCTGGAAGATCTCGGCCATTCCGCTCGGCGGCTATGTGAAATTCCTCGGTGACGAGGATGCCGCTAGCACGCCGAACCGCGACACCATCGCCGGCATGTCGGAGGAGGACCGCAAGGACACCTTCTTCGCCAAGAATGTCTGGCAGCGCGCCGCGATCGTCGCCGCTGGCCCGATCGCCAATTTCATTCTCGCCATTGCCATCTTCGCCGGCATCTTCACGATCTACGGCCGCGAGACGACGACGGCGCGGGTCGACCAGGTCGTCGCCGGCGGCGCCGCCGAGACGGCGGGCTTCAAGGTCGGCGATCTCGTGCTGTCGATCGACGGAACGCCGATCTCCTCCTTCAACGACCTGCAGCGCATCGTCAGCGCCAGCGCCGACGAGCAGCTCACCATCGTCGTCGAGCGCGACGGCGGCGAGGTGACGCTCGAGGCGACGCCGCAGCGCCGCGAGATCACCGACCGTTTCGGCAACGTGCACAAGATCGGCCAGCTCGGCCTGTCGCGCAGCGCCTCGGCCGCCGACGTCAAGCGCGAGCGCTACTCGCTGCCTGAGGCGGTCGTGCTTGGCGCGCAGGAGACGTGGTTCATCATCGACCGCACCTTCGACTATATCGGCGGCATCTTCACCGGTCGCGAATCGACCGAGGAGCTGGGCGGCCCGATTCGCGTCGCGCAGGTATCGGGGCAGGTTGCAACGCTGGGTGTGGTCGCCCTGATCAACCTCGCGGCGATCCTCTCCGTCTCGATCGGCCTGCTCAATCTCTTCCCGGTTCCGATGCTGGATGGCGGCCACCTGCTCTTCTATCTGTTCGAGATCGTGCGCGGGAAACCCCTTAGCCCGCGGGCTCAGGACATCGGATTCCGCATCGGTCTGGCCGCCGTGCTGATGCTGATGCTGTTCACAACATGGAACGATATCATCCACTTGAGTTCTTTGTGACCAAGCGTGGCCGCTTGGCAACGGACGGTTAAATTCCTTTGTGGCAGACTGGTGCTTGGCTTGCGAATGGGTCAGGCGCATGCCACAAAGCTGCAGTCGATCGGTCCGGTTTGCGAATCCTTTTACGGGGGGTTCGGACTGGGAAGTCAGAATAGAACAGGGCGTTTGAACCCAATGAATTCCATCAAGACTTTCACGCGGGGAGCCGCTCGTGCCGCGGTCATGACTGTGGCCGTGCCGGCAATCGCCGCGCAGATGTCCGTCATTGGGGCGACGTCGGCCCATGCCGAGGTCGTGCGTAACATCGTCGTCCAGGGTAATACCCGCGTCGATCCCGAGACCGTCCGCAACTATCTTTCGATCGAGCCCGGTCGCAATTTCGGCCCCGCCGAGATCAACGAATCGGTCAAGGCGCTCTATGCGACGGGCCTGTTCTCGGACGTGAAGATCTCGCGTCAGGGCAATTCGCTGGTCGTTAGCGTCAAGGAAAACAACATCGTCGGCAACGTCCGCTTCGAGGGCAACAAGAAGCTCAAGAAGGACATGCTGCAGCCGCTGCTGGAGACCAAGTCTCGCGGCGTGCTGACCCAGGAGAAGCTGGACGGCGACGTCGAGCGGATCAAGGAAGCCTATCGCCGCAACGGTCGTTCCGAGGCGGGTGTCTCGGTCGTCACGACGCCGCGCGAGAGCGGCCGCATCGACGTTACCTTCAAGGTCGATGAAGGCACGCGCACCGGCATCTCCAGCATCAACTTCGTCGGCAACAAGCACTTCTCGAGCGGTCGCCTGCGCGACGTGATGACGACGAAGCGCACGAACATCACCAGCTGGCTGTCCAAGCGCGACACGTTCGACGAGGCTCGCTTCGAGGCCGACCAGGAGCTGATCCGTCGCCTCTACATGCGCAACGGCTTCGCTGATTTCCGCATCGTCTCGGCCGAGGCCAATTTCGACGAGGCGAAGAACCGCTATAACCTCGTCATCACGGTCGACGAGGGTCCGCGCTACCGCTTCGGCACGGTCAATGTCGACTCGTCGATCCCCGAGGTCGATGCCGCCAATCTGCGCGGCCTGGTGCGTACCCGCGAAGGCCGCGTCTTCAACGCGACCGCGATCGAGCGCACGACCGAAGACCTCAACACGGCCGTGGCGCGCAAGGGCTTCTCCTTCGCGCAGGTCCGTCCGCGCGGTGATCGCAACTACGAGAACCACACGATCGACGTCACCTACCTGATCGACGAAGGCCCGCGGCTCTATGTCGAGCGCATCAACGTGCGCGGCAACACCCGTACGCGTGACTACGTCATCCGGCGCGAGTTCGACCTGGCCGAAGGCGATGCGTTCAACCGCGTCATCGTCGACAAGGCCGAGCGTCGCCTGAAGAATCTCGGCTACTTCAAGACGGTCTCTGTGACGACCCAGCCGGGCAGCTCGCCCGACAAGGTCGTGATCGACGTCAACGTCGAAGACCAGTCGACCGGTTCGTTCCAGATCGGCGGCGGCTACACCACCGACCAGGGCGGCGGCTTCATCGCCCAGGTGTCGATGACCGAGAAGAACTTCCTCGGCCGTGGCCAGTACCTGAAGATCGCGGTCGGCGGCGGCGTGGACGACCGCACGGCGAACGTCTCGTTCACCGAGCCGTACTTCCTCGGCCGGCGCATGTCGCTCGGTTTCGACGCCTTCTACAATCAGGCGAAGGAATCCGACTTCCGCGCCTACAACATGGACACCTATGGCGGCACCATCCGCCTGGGCCTGCCCATCACCGACGATTTCAACGTCCAGCTGAACTACAAGCTGGTCCAGCGTGACGTGAAGTCGTATGGCGACCAGTACATCACGAACCCGTATCCGGGCGATCTGCCGCTCCTCGAGGAGCTCTACCCGCTCGGCACCTGGATCAACTCGTCGGTCGGCTACCAGCTGACCTACTCGACGATCGACAACCTCAACGATCCGCGCGACGGCGTGTTCTTCCGCTTCGCGCAGGACTTCGCGGGCGTCGGCGGCGACGGCCAGTTCATGCGCTCGATCGTCGATGCGCGCTACTACAAGGAACTGTGGCCGGATTCGAACGTCGTCGGCTTCGTCAAGGCCGGCGCGGGCAACGTCACCGGTCTCGGCAAGGATGTCGCGGTTCTCGACAACTTCTTCCGCGGCGGCGAGACGATCCGCGGCTTCGAATCCTACGGCTATGGCGGTCGCGTCCAGGGTCTGAAGGACGACTACGCCATCGGCGGCAAGAACTACTGGAACGTCACGGCGGAAGCTCAGTTCCCGCTGCCGCTGTTCCCGGAAGAGTTTGGCCTGCGCGGCGCGGTCTTCGCCGATGCTGGCTCGCTCTGGGGCAACGACGTCGACGATATCCCGGGCTACACCATCGATGACAGCTCGATGGTTCGTTCGTCGGTCGGTGCTTCGATCATCTGGAACTCGCCGTTCGGTCTGCTCCGTGCTGATTTCGCCGAGGCGCTCACCAAGGCGGATTGGGACAAGACGCAGGTGTTCCGCTTCAGCGCTGGCACGCAGTTCTGATAGCCTCTATAGAGAGTTGCAAGGCCGCCGGGTGAGCCGGCGGCCTTTTCTGTTTGTGGACCTCACGGCATGGCTGATCCCGTTTTCTTCGCGCCGTCCGGGCCGATCTCGCTCGACGACATCGTCGCCCTGACCGGGGCGCGGATCGCCAACGGCGTCGAAGGCTCCCGGATCGTCACCGGTGTCGCGCCGCTCGACCAGGCCCGCGCGACCGACCTGACCTTCATCGACAATCCGCGTTACCTGCCGCTGCTCGGCGACACCCAGGCGGCGGCGTGCTTCTGCTCGCCCAAGCAGGTCGCGTCGGTTCCTGCCGGCGTCGCCGCGCTGGAGACGGCGAAGCCCTACGAGGCCTATGTCGCCGTTCAGGTGAAGCTCTATCCGACCTCGCTCCGACCGGCGCTCGTGACCGACGCGGGCGTCGCGCCGGGCGCGCATGTGCATGAAAGCGCGCGGCTTGAGGCCGGTGTCACGGTGGAGCCGGGTGCCGTCGTCGGTGCCGGCGCCGAAATCGGCAGCGGCACCGTCATCGGCCCGACGGCCGTCATCGGCGCGAATGTCCGGATCGGCCGCGACTGTTCGATCTCTGCTGGAGCAACGGTCGCCAACGCCTTGATCGGAAACAGGGTTATCCTGCATCCCGGCGTCCGCGTCGGCCAGGACGGCTTTGGCTATCTGATGAGCGGCAAGGGGCATTCCAAGGTGCCGCAGATCGGCCGCGTCGTCATTCAGGACGATGTCGAGATCGGCGCCAACACGACGATCGATCGCGGCGCCAATCGCGACACGGTGATCGGCGAGGGCACCAAGATCGACAACCAGGTGCAGGTCGGCCACAACGTCGTCATTGGCCGGCATTGCGTCATCGTCTCGATGGTGGCGCTCGCCGGCAGCGCGACGCTCGGCGATTTCGTCGTCCTCGGCGGCCAGGTCGGCGTCAACGGCCACGTCACCATCGGCTCCGGCGCCCAGGTCGCGGCGACGTCGAGCGTCAAGGACGATCTCGCACCGGGCGGCCGCTATGGTGGCGCGCCGGCCCGCAGCATCAAGGAATGGTTCCGCGAGGAGGTCGCCCTGAGGCGGCTGGCCCAGCGGGAAGCCAAGACAGGACACAAGGATACTCAGGGGGATTGAGCCCATGACCGTGACCGAAGAAACGATTGAGCTTGGCTCGGCCGACATCCAGAAGATCCTCGAGCTTCTGCCGCATCGCTATCCGTTCCTGATGGTCGACCGCATCGTCGATATCGACCGGGACGAGAGCGCCAGGGGCCTGAAGAACGTCTCCTTCAATGAGCCGCATTTTCAGGGTCATTTCCCCGGCCACCCGGTGATGCCGGGCGTGCTGATCCTCGAGGGCATGGCGCAGACGGCCGGTGCGATCTGCATTCGCAACGCCGCCAAGGACGGCCCGCCGCGCGTCGTCTACCTGATGACGATCGACGGCGCCAAGTTCCGCAAGCCGGTGGTGCCCGGCGACGTGCTCGAATATCACGTGCGCAAGACGCGTTCGCGCGGCGTCGTCTGGAAGTTCCAGTGCGACGGCATCGTCGCGGGGGTCAAGGTCGCAGAGGCTGAGATCAGCGCCATGCTGATCGATCAGTGAACGGAGCTTCATGAGCAACATCCATCCCACAGCCGTCATCGAGGACGGCGCCCGTCTGGGCGCCGACGTCCGTGTCGGCGCCTTTTCGCTGATCGGCCGCGACGTGGTTCTCGGCGATGGCGTGGTGGTCCACAACCACGTCTCGATCGCTGCCCATACGACGGTCGGCGCGGGCACGGCGATCCACCCCTTCGCCTCGATCGGAGGTAACCCGCAGTCCGTCCACTACAAGGGCGAGCCGGGTCTGGTGACGATCGGCGAGAATTGCGTCATCCGCGAGAACGTCACCATCAGCATCGGCTCGGTCGGCGACCGGCGCGAGACCAAGATCGGTGATCGCTGCTTCCTGATGACGGGTGTGCACATCGCGCACGACTGCTCGCTCGGCAACGACGTGATCATGGCGAATTGCGCGACGCTGGGCGGCCACGTCCAGATCGGCAACAACGTGTTCCTCGGCGGCCTTTGCGCGCTGCACCAGTTCGTGCGCGTCGGCGACCAGGCGATCATCGGTGGCCTCTGTCCGATTTGGCACGATGTCATCCCGTTCGGCGCCGTGCGCGAGGGCGCGGAAGGCCTCGGTGGCCTCAACATCATCGGCCTGAAGCGCCGCGGTTTCGACCGGCCGCAGATCCAGCGCCTGCGCGCCGCTTATCGCGACCTGTTCTTCGGTCCCGGCCAGCTGGCCGAGCGCATCGAGACGGTTGCGGAGCGGTACAAGGATGATGCCAACGTCATGCATGTGGTGGACTTCATCCACCAGCGCGGCAAGCGCCGCCTGACGGTGCCGCGCAGCGCGGCGACCGAGCATCACGACGCGGACGCGTGAGAATGCGGCCGTGACGGAAGCGGCCGTCCCTTCGCCGAGCGCGCCGGATCCCGGGACGCTCGGCATCATCTGCGGCGGCGGCGCCTTTCCGCTGGTCGTCGCCGAGGCTGCGCTGAAGGCCGGCCGCAAGGTCTTCCTGCTTCCGATCTATGGTTTCGCGGAAGCCGCCACCGTCGAGCGCTATCCGCATGAGTGGATCCATATCGGCGCCTTCGGCAAGCTCTCCGCCGTGCTCCGTCGCAACAACTGCCGGCAGGTGGTGTTCGTCGGCACGGTGCTCCGTCCCAGCATTACCAAGCTTCGGGTCGACTGGGGCTCGCTCAAGCTGCTTCCGCGGGTGCTCGGCATGTTCCGGGGCGGCGACGACCATCTTTTGACTTCGGTCGGTCGCATCTTCGAGGAACATGGCTTCGAGCTGGTCGGCGCGCATGAGATCGCGCCGGACATCCTGGTCCCACGCGGTACGCTCGGCGCGCACCAGCCGAGTGCGAAGGATCTGGACGATGCGCATTTCGGGCTTGAGGTCATCCGCGCCCTTGGCCAATACGACATCGGACAGGGCGTCGTCGTCGGTGGGCGGCATGTGCTTGCCGTCGAGGCGGCCGAGGGGACGGACCTGATGCTGGAACGGTGTCGCGTGTTGCGCGCCAACGGCCGCATCAAGCTCCGCGACAAGGCGGGCCTTCTCGTCAAGGCGCCGAAGCCGGGCCAGAACCGGCGTCTCGACCTGCCGTCGATCGGCCCGCGCACCGTCGAACTCGCCGCCGAGGCCGGTCTGGCCGGCGTCGCGGTCGAGGCGGGCGGTGTCATCGCGGCCAATATCGAGGACATCGTGCGCATCGCCGACGAGAAGGGCCTTTTCGTGATCGGGCTCGATCGATGAACCTGCCGGCCGCGCGTCCGCTCGACATCTTCGTCATTGCCGGCGAGGAATCCGGCGACATTCTCGGCGCAGGGCTGATGCGGGCGCTGGATGGTCGCTGGAACGGTCCGTTGGCGTTTCGCGGCGTCGGCGGCCATCGCATGATCGGGGAGGGGCTCAGGAGCCTCTATCCGATGGACGACCTGACCGCGATGGGGTTCGCGGCGGTCATCGCAAAGCTGCCGACAATCCTGAAGCGGATGAAGCAGACGGTCGAGGCGATCGTCGCCAATCCGCCGGATGTCCTGGTGCTCGTCGATGCGCAGGACTTCAATCGCCGCGTCGCCGGCCGGGTTCGCAAGCGTCTGCCGAATCTGCCGATCGTGAAATATGTGGCGCCGACAGTCTGGGCCTGGCGGCCGGGGCGGGCGCGGAAGATGCATGGCACGATCGACCACGTGCTGGCGCTGCTGCCCTTCGAGCCCGAGGTGATGCGTCGCCTCGGCGGCCCGGCGACGACCTATGTCGGCCATCCGCTCTTGAGCGAGATTCCGGAGCTGCAGCCGACCGCCGCCGATCTCGCCGTGCGCAACGGCGCGCGGCCGACCATCCTCGTCCTGCCCGGCAGCCGGCGCATGGAGCTTTCGCGCCTTTCTGGCCCGTTCGGCGAAGCGCTCGAACTGCTGAAGACGCGGGGACAGGAATTCGACCTGGTGCTGCCGACCCTGCCGCGCCTCGAGGCCATGGTGCGCGAGGCGACGCGCGGCTGGCCAGTCCAGCCCGCGATCGTCACCGGAGAGGAAGCCAAGCTCGCTGCCTTCCGACGGGCGCGGGTGGCGCTCGCGGCCTCCGGCACGGTGACGCTGGAGCTCGCGCTCGCCGGCGTGCCGCTCGTCGCCGGTTACCGGGTCTCCGATTGGGAGGCGCAGCTTGCCAAACGCTTCATCGTCGGCCGCTTCGCGACGCTTCCGAACATCATTCTCGACGGCCCCTTTGTGCCGGAGCTGATCCAGCACGACTGCACGCCGGAAAAGCTGGCCGACGCCTTGCAGCCGCTGATCGCCGACGGTCCGGCGCGGCAGGCGCAGCTCGACGGCTTCGCGCGGCTCGACGCGCTGATGAGCACCGGTGGCGTGCCGCCCTCCGAACGCGCCGCGGCGGCTGTGCTCGCCGTGCTGGCGCAGGCTCGCGCCGAAGGCTGACGCGCAGCGGGCAACGGCATGTCCTGGGGGACACCGTCGCATCCGCCTCTCTAGCCCATCGCTGCGAAAGCAGGGATCCACGGAACGAGGGATGACGGCTTGGGTTGGCGCGCGTCCAACGGTGCCCAACATCGAAAACAACAAAAAAGGGCGCCCGAGGGCGCCCTTTTCAATTTCCGTGGTCGAAGGCTCAGTGGCGCTTCGAGACCGGGATGTAGTCGCGTTCCGTCGCGCCGGTGTAGAGCTGGCGCGGGCGGCCGATGCGCTGGCTCGGATCCTCGACCATTTCCTTCCACTGCGCGATCCAGCCGACGGTGCGGGCGAGCGCGAACAGCACGGTGAACATGGTCGTCGGGAAGCCGAGCGCCTTCAGCGTGATGCCGGAGTAGAAGTCGATGTTCGGGTAGAGCTTCTTCTCGACGAAATACTCGTCGTGCAGCGCGATGCGCTCCAGCTCCAGCGCCACCTCGAGGATCGGATCGTCGGTGATGCCGAGCTCGCCGAGCACCTCATGACAGGTCTTCTGCATGATCTTGGCGCGCGGGTCGTAGTTCTTGTAGACGCGGTGGCCAAAGCCCATCAGGCGGAACGGATCGTTCTTGTCCTTGGCGCGGGCGATATATTCGGGAATGCGATCAACCGTGCCGATTTCGCGCAGCATGTTGAGCGCGGCCTCGTTGGCGCCACCATGGGCAGGGCCCCAGAGGCAAGCCACGCCGGCGGCGATACAGGCGAACGGGTTGGCGTCGGACGAGCCCGAGAGGCGAACGGTCGAGGTGGACGCATTCTGCTCGTGATCGGCATGCAGGGTGAAGATCAGGTCCATCGCGCGGGCGATTTCCGGGTTCACCTTGTACTCATCCGCCGGCACGGCGAAGCACATGCGCAGGAAGTTCGAGGCGTAGTCGAGCGAGTTCAGCGGATAAACGAAGGGCTGGCCGACATGGTACTTGTAGGCCATCGCGGCGATCGTCGGCATCTTGGCGATCAGGCGGAGCGAGGCCACCATGCGCTGATGCGGATCCGAGATGTCGGTCGAGTCATGGTAGAAGGCCGAAAGCGCGCCGACGACGCCAACCATGACGGACATCGGATGCGCGTCGCGGCGGAAGCCGGTGAAGAAGCGCGACATCTGCTCGTGCACCATCGTGTGGTAGGTCACGCGCTGATCGAAATCGGCTTTCTGGGCGGCGGTCGGAAGCTCGCCGTAGAGCAGGAGATAGCAGGTCTCCAGGAAGTCGCCGTTCTCGGCGAGCTGCTCGATCGGATAGCCACGATAGAGCAGGACGCCCTTGTCGCCGTCGATGAAGGTGATCTTGCTGTCGCAGGCGCCGGTGGACGTGAAGCCGGGGTCATAGGTGAAGCGACCGGTCTTGGCGTAAAGCGAGCCGATGTCGATGACGTCCGGGCCGACGGTACCTTGCTTGATGCCGAAGTCCCAGCTCTCGTCACCGATCGTGAGTGTCGCCTTGGTTTCGCTCATGAAACCTACCCCCTTGCAGAATTGTTGGATCGGGCGGGTGTTGGCGCGTCGGTCGCCAATGCGGCGAGGGGCGCGCTACCGGAGAAATTAACGGCCCTTTGGGTATCCGATTTATTGCATCGCGGCAAGCGTTCTGAAACCCAGCTATTATAAGGTTTCGATAGTAAGCGAACGGCGCGGCGGACGCCCGAAAACGCCCGCCGCGCCCGCGATTCAGATCATCTGGTCGGCGATGCGGCCGAGGCTCTCGTCGCGGCCGAGCACGATCAGAACGTCAAAGATTCCGGGGGAAGTGGCGCGGCCCGTCAGCGCTGCGCGCAGCGGCTGGGCGATCTTGCCGAGCTTCAGCTCGCGCGTTTCGGCGAACGCCTTCACAGCGGCCTCGGTCGATTCGACGGTCCAGTCGGCGACGCCCTCAAGCACCGCGTGCACGTCCTTGAGCAGGTTGCGCGCCGGCAAGTCGAGGATGGTGGTCGCCTTTTCGTCGAGGCTGAGTGGGCGCTGCACCATGAGGAAGTTGGCGCCGTCCTTCAGCTCGACCAGCGTCTTGGCGCGCTCCTTCAAACCGGGGAGGGCGAGGCGCAGCTGCTCCGTCTTTTCCGGAGTCAGGGCGACGGACATCGCCTCGCCGCCCGGCAGGTAGGGCAGCGTGTCGAGGAAGGTCTGCATCAGCGTCGCGTCGTCGGTGGCGCGCATGTAGTGGCCGTTCAGGTTCTCGAGCTTGGCGAAGTCGAAGCGCGAGGCCGAGCGGCCGACGTCGTCGATGTCGAACCACTCGATCATCTGCTCGAGCGACATGATCTCGTCGTCGCCATGCGCCCAGCCGAGGCGCACGAGATAGTTGCGCATCGCCTCCGGCAGGTAGCCCATGGCGCGGTAGGCGTCGACGCCGAGCGCGCCGTGACGCTTCGACAGCTTCGCGCCGTCCGAGCCATGGATCAGCGGGATGTGCGCCATCACCGGCACCTCCCAGCCCATCGCCTGGTAGATGATCATCTGCCGGGCGGCATTGGTCAGGTGGTCGTCGCCGCGGATGACGTTGGCCACGCCCATGTCGTGGTCGTCGACGACGACCGAGAGCATGTAGGTCGGGTTGCCGTCGGAACGCAGCAGCACGAGGTCGTCGAGATCCTTGTTCGGGATCACGACGCGGCCCTGCACGCGGTCCTCGATCACGGTCTCGCCGTCGAGCGGCGTCTTGATGCGGATGGCGGGCTTGACGCCGGCCGGCGCCTCGGACGGGTCGCGGTCGCGCCAGGTGCCGTCATAGCGCGGGGCGCGGCCCTCGGCGCGCGCCATCTCGCGCATCTCGTCGAGCTCCGCGGGCGTGCAGTAGCAGCGATAGGCCTTGCCGGCGGCGAGCAGCTCTTCGACCACCTCGCGATGGCGCGGCGCGCGGGCGAACTGGAACACCGTCTCGCCCTCCCAGTCGAGGCCGAGCCACTTCAGGCCGTCGATGATGGCGTCGATCGCCGCCTCGGTGGAGCGTTCGCGGTCGGTGTCCTCGATCCGCAGCAGCATCTTGCCGCCCGTATGCTTCGCATAGAGCCAGTTGAACAGGGCTGTGCGCCCGCCGCCGATGTGCAGGAAGCCGGTGGGCGAGGGAGCGAAACGGGTGACGACCGGTTTGGACATGGGGGAGTTCCAGATGTGCTTGAGGCCGCGACGCGGCCCCGGATTCTCGCCACTCGGCGATCTGTGGCCGGTCATGTAGCATAGGGGCGTGCTTGGGCGAAAGGCGGGGGCCATGGCCGAAAGCGATCCGCGCGGGATTGGGGGCGTCCGCGATCCGCCCGAGGCTGGCCAAGCCCTCCGCGAGCTCGCCCCGGACGCCCCCGTCGCGATGCGCATCGCCGCCTGGGGCGATCGCTTCCGGACCGGCGCCGGCGCGTGGCTGGAGCGCGAAATCGAGGCCGGACGCGGCTTCCTGTGGCTGCCGGTCGCCTTCGGCGCCGGGACACTCGCCTATTTCGCGCTGCCCTCCGAACCCTCGGCCATCGCGCTCTTGCTTCTGGCGCTAGCGCTCTGGGGGCTCGCGCTCGCGCGCCGCCATCGCACAACCGCCGTCCGCCTGGTCATGATCCTGGCCATGGCGGCGAGCGGCGCGGCGGCGATCAAGCTGCGCACGGATTATCTCGCCACCCTCGTGCTGGAGCGCCAGGTATCGGGAACGCTGACCGGCTGGGTCGAGGAGCGCAAGGCCCGCCGCGGCGGCTATCGGCTGACCATCCGGGTCGCGAGCCTCGACGTCAAGCGGGTGGAGACGGTCCCGCAGCGGGTCAATGTCACGGTCCGGGGCAAGGATGTTCCGCGCGTCGGCGAGGGCGTCAGGCTGCTGGCGCGGCTCCGCCCGGCCTCCGGCCCGGTCCTGCCCGGCGGCTATGATTTCGCGCGCGATTCCTATTATCGCGGCATCGGCGCGACCGGCTTCGCCTATGGCGCGGCGACGCGGATCGATCTCGGGCCGGCGCCGCTGTCGATCCGGCTGCGTGCGCCGCTGGAGCTCGTGCGCGAGGCGATCCGGACGCGGATCGCCGATACGCTCACCGGCGACACCCGCCACGTCGCGACGGCGCTGATCATCGGCGACGCCGGCGGGCTTTCCGAGACAACGGAAGAGGAACTGCGCGACTCGGGCCTCGCCCACGTGCTCTCGGTCTCCGGGCTGCACATGGCGATCGTCTCCGGCTTCATCTTCTGCGTGGTCCGCGCCGGGCTGGCGCTGTCGCCGGCGCTCGCGCTCCGCCATCCGATCCGCAAATGGGCGGCGGTCGCGGCCCTGCTGCTGACCGGTTTCTATCTGCTGATCTCCGGCCTCGACGTCGCGGCGCAGCGCTCCTTCATCATGATGGCGATCGCCTATCTCGCCATCCTCGTCGACCGGCGGGCGATCTCGATGCGCAATGTCGCGCTGGCGGCGCTTGTCATCCTGGCGCTCGCGCCGGAGAGCATCCTGTCCGCGAGCTTCCAGATGTCGTTCGCCGCGACGATGGCGCTCGTCGCCGGCTTCGAGTGGATCGCGGCGCGCCGGCGCTCGCCGGAGGGCAGGGGCGCGCTGCCGCGCGGTCGCGTGGCGGTGGCGTCGCGCTGGGCGGGAATCTTCATCGGTGGCATGGTGGCGACGTCGCTGCTCGGCGGGCTCGGCACCACGCCCTTCGCGCTCTATCACTTCCAGCGCATGGCGCCGCTCTCGATCCTCGCCAATGTCGCGGCGATGCCGATCACCGACTTTCTCGTCATGCCGGCCGCGCTGCTCGCCGTCCTCGCCATGCCGTTCGGGCTCGAGGCGCCGCTCCTCGTCGCGGTCGGATGGGGAGTCGACGCGATGCTCGTCGTCGCCGCGACCGTCAGCGCCTGGTCGGCCCATTCGGGGATGGCGGCCATGCCGGGCGCGGCGGCGCTCCTCCTCTTCGTCGGCGGCTTCGTCTGGCTGGTGGTCTGGCGCGAGCGCTGGCGGCTCGCTGGGCTCGTGCCGATGGCGGCCGGAGGATTGATGGCGTTCCTGCCGGCGCAGCCGGACCTTCTCGTCAGCGGCGACGGCCGGCAGCTGGCGCTCCGCGGCGCGGACGGCCGCTACCAGATCGTCGCCGCGAAGCAGGATCGCTTCACCACCAGCCTGTGGCTGCGCGCCGATGGCGATCCGCGCGACGCGGCCGGTCCCGGCGTCGTCCGCAAGGAGGGCTGCGATGCGGCGGGCTGCATCGGCCTCCTGCCCACCGGCCCGCTGGTGGCGCTCGCCCTCGATCGTGCCGCCTTCGAAGAGGACTGCCGTCGCGCGATGCTGGTGGTGACGCCGCTTGCCGCGCCCGAGCATTGCGGCGCGCATGCGATCGTCATCGATCGCACCGTCCTTGCCCGTTCCGGCGCCATCGCGCTTTCCTATCGGGACGGCGCGCTCCTGGCCGTGCCGCAAGCGACGAGCGAGGATCAACCCGAGGCCGTGGCGGACCCGGCCGCGCGCGACGGTGGCGAGGGCGTGTCGGCGGAGACGGCGCTGGACACCCGGGCGGCGGCGCTGCCAGAACCGGGCGGGGCGGCGGATGAAGAGGGCAATTTCCCCGCCGAGCCGGAGGCGGGCGGGAGGGGCGATGCAACCTCCGACCTGGCCTCGCCGGCTCTACCGGCTCTACGGGCGTTGCCTGGACTTGCTGAGCCGCAAAGGTCCGACCCGCCGGACGAGCCTGTCTCACCAACGCGCTATGCCGGGATCGAACGTTCCGAGATGGACGAGGACGTCTTCGTCGCGCCGGCGGCCATGACGGCCGACCCCGGCGCCGCGGCAATCGAACGGCTTGCCGCGCGCTTCGAAATCCGCGCGGCCTATGCGCCGGTGCGGCGGCCCTGGATGCCGCGCTAGGGGACTTCCGTGCATCCTGGAAGCACCGAAGCGCCACAACTCTTTGCTGGATCGCATTTTCCTGACGCGATCCGGTACCCGCTTCGCTCGAAAACGCCCTATGAGCGCGGCGGCGATCAGTAGGTCCGCAGCAGACCGACCAGCTTGCCCTGGATGCGCACGCGGTCGGGCCCGAAGATGCGCGTCTCATAGGCCGGGTTGGCCGCTTCGAGCGCGATCGAGGCGCCCTTGCGGCGGAGCCGCTTCAAGGTCGCCTCTTCCTCGTCGACGAGCGCCACGACGATGTCGCCGGAATCGGCATTGTCGCTCTTTTTGATCAGCACGGTGTCGCCGTCGAGAATGCCGGCTTCGATCATCGAGTCTCCGCGTACTTCGAGCGCGAAATGCTCGCCCGCGCGCAGCATTTCCGGCGGCACGGCGATGGAATGGCTCTGCGTCTGGATGGCCGAGATCGGCACGCCGGCGGCGATCCGGCCCATCACCGGGATCACGACGGGGGCGGCGAGGTCGGGCATCTCCTCGACCGGGCGGATCTTGCCGAGACTGCCCTCGATGACGCTGGGCGAGAAGGCCTGCTTCTTCGGCCGGGCCAACGTCGGGGCCATGGCCTCGGGCAGGCGGACCACCTCGAGCGCGCGCGCCCGGTTGGGCAGGCGGCGGATGAAGCCCCGTTCCTCCAGCGCCTTGATCAGGCGGTGGATGCCGGATTTCGACCGGAGGTCGAGTGCGTCCTTCATTTCGTCGAAGGAGGGAGGAACGCCGGCTTCCTTCAGTCGCTCGTGGATGAACATGAGGAGTTCATACTGCTTCCGAGTGAGCATCTCGTTCTCGCGCTGCGGCCTTGCCAAGGGACGACGAAAGAATCGTCGCGGTACAAAACACGAACAGAATAGCTGTTCCCCATGTGTTCCGCAAGGAGGTCGCCTGTCGTGCTGTCGGTGCAGAAGCAATGGTGCACCCGAGGCGAGCCTGTCGAAAGCGGCATGGCCTCAGACGCGGGCCGTCAGCCGTGGCGGGGGCAGCCGCGGATCGTGGCCGGCCGGGCCGATCCTGCCTTGCGCATTTGCCAGAGGTGCTCCGCCTGGTCCAGTGCCTCCGGATAGGAGAGCCGCGCATCGATCGTCATCAGGGCTGCGGCGGCGGTCGAGACGATGATCTGGCAGGCTCGCTCGTCGCGCGCGCCGCCAGCCCAGACCGCCTGCCAGTACTCTAGGCCGCTATAGCCGACATGGCTCTTCGACGGCGTCTCGGAGACAGGCGGCACGCGCAGCTCGGTCGGCTGGCCGCAGTTGAGGCGCAGCAGCGTGGTGGAACGGAACGGCGTGAATTGGCCGACGTCGCGATGCGTCGTCACCGCCGTCAGCTGCGGCCAGTCGAGCAACGCCGCCGCGTCGCGGTGCAGGCCGCGGGCGGCGAAGGTCGAGCCGCCGAGCAGGGTCGCCGGCGCACCCAGCGGATTGAGCAGCGCGACCAGCAGGTTGAGCGGCGAGCGCATCTCGAACAGGCCATAAAGTCCCATCAGCGCGTTCAGCTGGTGCGACAGGCTGGAGAGGTGCAGATAGCCGATCCGGTCCGCCTCGAGGCCGGCGCGCGCCTCGTCGAGCGACAGATAGGTGGGCAGGCCGGCCATGCGGACGGCGGAATTCAGCCGATCGCTCGAGCCGCTCTGGGCGTGGATCAGCACGCGGTGGCCGGCGAGCGCGACGAGCCGCGCGGCATGCAGGAACCACGGCGCCGCCGTGATCCTCGGCGAGATATAGGCCGGCATGTCGAGATCGGCGACGCTCGATCCAAGCGGCAGGGCGCCGATGTGCCGGCGCGCGGCGGCGACCAGCCCGGCGAGCTCGTTGACGGTGATGTCGCGCGCCTGCATGGCGATCAGGAAGGCGCCGATCTGGATCGGATCGGCCTCGCCGGCCAGGATGATCGAGAAGGCGGCTTCCGCCTCCGCCTGGTCGAGCGGCCGCGCGCCGCCGACACCG
>JAEWAD010000379.1 GCA_023391905.1 Pseudomonadota bacterium
CAGGCGACGCCGGAATAGAGCACCTGGTCGGCCATGGCGAAGGCGTCCGCGAAGGTCGTCTTCGCGGTGGCGACGCGGAACAGGTTCTGGTTCGGGATCACGATGAGCGTGTCGACGCTCTCCTGGAGTTCCTTTATGCCGGCTTCGGCAACGCGCATCCGGCGGGCACCTTCGAATTGGAAGGGCTTGGTCACCACACCGACGGTCAGTATACCGTGCGAGCGGGCCGTGCGGGCGATGACCGGCGCGGCGCCGGTGCCGGTGCCGCCGCCCATGCCGGCGGTGACGAACACCATGTGCGAGCCGGCGAGATGATCATTGATCTCGTCGATGACTTCTTCGGCGGCCGCGCGGCCGACGTCCGGCATCGAGCCGGCGCCGAGACCCTCGGTGACCGCCACGCCCATCTGGATCAGGCGCTCGGCGCGAGCCGACATCAGCGCCTGGCTGTCCGTGTTGGCGCACACGAACTCGACGCCCTCCAGACCCGAGCGGATCATGTTGTTGACGGCGTTGCCACCCGCGCCGCCGACGCCAAAGACCGTGATCTTGGGCTTCAGCTCAGTGATATCCGGCATCTTCAGGTTGATCGTCATGGTGACCTCGTCGTCTTGACCCCTAAGCCGGTGGCGTTCCCCGACTATATTTCCATCAAATCGGTACGACCCGCCGCGGCCGTCCCGTCCTGCTGAACTCAGAAACTCTCTCTGAACCAGTGACCGAAGCGGGCGAGATAGCCCCCCGTCCCGGTCATGGCCAATCGATGCCCACGCATCGCGGATACCTGCTCGATCTGCGCGACCTGCGGATAGATCAGGAGACCCACCGCGGCCGAGAAGGCCGGCCCGCGTGCCGCCTCCGGCAGACCCGTCACGCCGAGCGGACGGCCGAGCCGGACATTGCGGGCGAGAATTCGCCGCGCCGCCTCGGTGATGCCCGTCAGCTGGCTGGCGCCGCCCGTCAGAACGATGCGACGGCCGACCATGGTCTGGAACCCGGACGCATTGAGCCGGTCCCGGACCAGTTCCAGGATTTCCTCGATGCGCGCGCGGATGATGCGCGTCAGCGCCGAGCGGGGAATCTGGTTGGGCAGGTCGCGGTCGTCGTCGCCGATCGGCGGCACCGAGAGGATGTCGCGGTCGTCGGAGACGCTCGGCAGCGCGCTGCCATGCATGGTCTTCAGCCGCTCCGCGTCCTCGATCCGGGTGGAGAGGCCGCGGGCGATGTCGGTGGTGACGTGCTGGCCGCCGATGGCGATCGCGTCGGCATGGACGAACTGGCCGTCCATGAAAACCGAGATGGTGGTGGTGCCGCCGCCGAGATCGACGCAGGCGACGCCGAGCTCCGTCTCGTCGTCGACGAGCGCCGACAGGCCCGAGGCGTAGGGCGTCGCGACCATGGCCTCGACGGAGAGGTGGCAGCGGCCGATCGCCAGCTCGAGATTGCGCAGCGGGGCGCTCTCGCCGGTGACGACATGCATGTCGACGCCGAGGCGCTCGCCCAGCATGCCGCGCGGATCGCGGATGCCGCCATTGCCATCGATGGCGTAGCCGATCGGCAGCGAGTGGATGACCGAGCGGTCCTCGGTGATCGAATGCTCGCGGCCGGCCGAAAGCACGCGCTTGATGTCGGCCTCGACGACCTCGTGGCCGGCGAGCGCGACGCTGGCCGAGAAGGCCTCGCTGGCGAGACGGCCGCAGGAGACGTTGACGATCAGCGATTCGACCGTGCAGCCCGCCATCCGCTCGGCCGCGTCGACGGCCATGCGGATCGCCTGCTCGGCCTTGTCGAGATCGACGACGACGCCGGACTTGATGCCGCGCGAACGCTGGTGGCCGATGCCGAGCACTTCGACCGCGTGGGTACGGCCAGGCAGCACGTCGCCGACCTCGCGCGGCTTCAGCCGGGCGATCAGACAGCAGATCTTCGAGGATCCGATGTCGAGGATGGAGACGACAGTGCTCTTCTTGGTCGGAAGCGGACGCATGCGGCTATCGGAGGATACAAACAGGGACATCAGGTGCTCGCCCCCCTGCGCTTGGCGAGCTTCTCGCGTTCCTTGATCTCGGCGGTGCGGCGGGCCGCCGCCTCGGGCGTCAGGCGGACGAACATCCGCGAGCCGAGGCGCAGGTCGACGCTGGCGATATCCTTGGACAGGAAGCCGTCGCGCGCATCGAGCGCCGCGATCAGCGCCAGCGCCTGCTCCGGCTGCTCCTGCGGCAGCATGAGGGTGACGCCGTTTTCGAGGACGAGGTTCCAGCGGCGCTCCGAGATCAGGACGGCGGCGCGCAGGCGGTCGCGGATCGACCCCGACGTCTCCGCCAGCGCCAGCGCCTCGCCGGCGCGCTTGTCGGCGCCCTGCCCGACCACGCGGATCAGGTCATAGTGGCCGTCGGCGGTATCGCTGATGACGCGGCCGGTCTCGTCGATGACCGAGAGGGTCTGGTCGCGCTGCCACAGGACGAAGGGCTTGCGCTCGTCGATCATGATCTTGAGCGTGCCGGGATAGACCTTGCGCAGGGTCGCGTTCTCGACCCAGGGCAGCGTCTCGACGCGTTCGCGCGCCGAGGCGAGATCGAAGAAGGCCAGCGACGCCTCGGGCTTGAGCTCGAGCCGGTTCAGAACGGCGATCTCGGAGGTTTCGGTCTGGCCGGTGATGCGCACGGATTCGATCGCGAGGCCCGAGGTCGAGCTGACCCAGGTCAGCGTCTCGTCGACACGATCGGCCGAGATCACGCCGGCAATGCCGGTCGCGGCGAAGAGGAGCGCGGTGCCCTTGAGCCCGGCATGGCGGGGAACCCGCCACTGGGCCCGCGACAGGGCACGGATCCGCCGGTGCAGCCAAGGCGGCAGCTTCGGCCCCGAGGCCGCTTCCGCCGCAGGCGCTTCCTTCGTTTCCCTGGTCGATCTCGGGCTTACCTGCCGCAAGATGCGTCCTCCACCATCCAACTGACCAACGCCGGGAAGTCGATCCCGGCATATCGTGCCATGTCCGGGACCAGCGACGTCGCCGTCATGCCCGGTTGCGTGTTCACTTCGAGACAGACGAGTTCGCCCGTCCCGCCCGGACGATCGTCGTATCGGAAGTCCGCCCGGCTGATGCCGCGACACCCGAGAGCCCGATGCGCCCGTACCGCTAGATTCTGTATACTTTGGTAAATATTTGGTGAAAGCGGCGCCGGAATAACGTGGCGGGCACCATGGTCCGAATATTTGGAATCGTAGTCGTACCAGCCGCCATCGGCCATCACGAGCTCAATGATATCAAAGGCTTCGTCGCCCCTGACCCCACAGGTGAGCTCCCGTCCACCGACGTAACGCTCGACCATGACGGTCTCGCCGTACCCCCAGTCATCCGCAAATAATTGCTGAGGCGGGTTAATCGCATCCTCGCGGACGATCAGCACGCCGAAGCTCGAACCCTCGGCGACCGGCTTGACCACGTAGGGCGGCTTCATCGGATGCGCCTTGGCGACCTCGAGGCGATGCATGAGGAGCGATTCCGCGACCGGGATGCCAGCCGCCTTCATCACGTCCTTGGCGCGCGCCTTGTTCATGGCGAGCGCCGAGGCGAGCACGCCGGAATGGGTGTAGGGGATGCCCAGGATCTCGAGCACGCCCTGGATGGCGCCGTCCTCGCCATAGGGGCCGTGCAGGGCGTTGAAGGCGACGTCCGGCTTCAGCTTCGCCAGAACCTCGGCGATGTCGCGCTGCACGTCGACGCGCGTGACCCGGTAGCCGGCCTGCTCCAGAGCGTCGGCGCAACCCTTGCCCGAGTTGAGCGACACGGGTCGCTCGCTGGACCACCCGCCCATCAGGACGGCGACATGCTTCGCCAAAACGCATTCCTTCCAACCGAATCGGATGGAACGGAATATCTCCGAAAATTGGTAAAGAAGCGTTAACCAAACCCGGTCACGAACGAGAAAAAGGCGGCCGTTTCCGGCCGCCTTTCCTGCACTGAGTCAATCGGTCGCGCGGTGGCGACGGTCAGCCGGCCTTGGCCAGCGCCTCGAGCTCGCCCGGAAGCGCATAGGCCCAGTTGGTGATCGAGCCGGCGCCGAGGCAGACGACGTAGTCGCCGGGCTTGGCGAGCGCCGCGATCTCGGGAGCCAGCGCCTGCGGGCCGAGCAGCGGCCGCGCATCGCGATGGCCGCGCATCTTCATGCCGTCGACCAGATGGTCGCTGTCGATGCCCTCGATCGGCGCCTCGCCGGCGGCATAGACCGGGGCGACGAAGACCGTATCGGCATCGTTGAAGCAGGAGCAGAAGCCGTCGAAGAGGTCGCGCAGGCGCGTGTAGCGATGCGGCTGGACCACGGCGATGACGCGCCCCTTGGTCGAGGCGCGCGCCGCGCGCAGCACGGCCGCGATCTCGACCGGATGGTGGCCGTAG
>JAEWAD010000396.1 GCA_023391905.1 Pseudomonadota bacterium
CGCGCCGCCCGGGGGCGCCGACGCCCTCGACGCCGTCCAGGCCGACCCGGTGGATCAGGTCGGGCGCGACGGTACGAAGCGCTTCGTCGAGCGCGAGCCCGGCGGCGAAGCCGAGCGTCGCCGCGACGGCAGGATTGTTGGGAACGACGACGAGAAGGCTGGCGGCGAGATTGCCCACGGGCATCGCCCATGCGCGCCCCCGGCGCCCCCTGCCCTCGGTCTGCTGCGCCGTCACGAACCAGCAGCCGCCGGGATCCCCGGCGCGCGCGGCCGCCAGGGCCTCGGCATTGGTCGAACCCGCCGTCTCAAAGGACTTGAGACGGTAGTGACTGTTGCCTGAGGCCCGGCCGAGCTTGAACTCCATCAATCAGAAGAAGGTCTTTGCCGCGACGCTCGCCGCCTGGCCCAGCGGCCCGGCGAAGACGACGTAGAGGATGACGAAGATGCCGGACAGACCCAGCACGAACCGGAGTTCGCCCGTCATCGGCTCGAAGGCACCTGCCGGCTCATCGAAATACATGATCTTGATGATGCGCAGGTAGTAGAAGGCGCCCACGACGCTCGACAGCACGCCGATCACGGCCAGCCCGTAGAGCTGCGCCTCGATCGCCGCCAGGAAGACGTACCACTTCGCGAAGAAGCCCGCGAGCGGCGGAATGCCCGCCAGCGAGAACAGGATCATGGCGAAGATGAAAGCGATCACCGGATGCGAGCGCGACAGGCCGGCGAGATCGCTGATCTCCTCGACCATCTGGCCCTTGCGGCGCATGAACAGGATGACGGCGAAGGCGCCCAGCGTCATGGCGATGTAGATCGCCATGTACAGGACGATGCCCTGCACGCCCGCCTGGTTGCCGGCCGCGAGGCCGACGAGCGCGAAGCCCATGTGGCCGATCGACGAATAGGCCATCAGGCGCTTGATGTTGCGCTGGCCGATGGCGGCGAACGCGCCGAGGATCATCGAGGCGACGGCGATGAAGGTGACGACCTGCTGCCAGTCGGCCGCGGCCGGACCGAGCGAACCGAACAGGACGCGCACGAACAGGGCCATGGCGGCGGCCTTCGGGGCAGCCGCGAAGAAGGCGGTCACCGGCGTCGGCGCGCCTTCATAGACGTCGGGCGTCCACATGTGGAACGGAACGGCCGAGACCTTGAACGCCACGCCGGCGATCACGAACACCAGGCCGAACACGACGCCGATGGCGATCGGACCGTGCGAGAGCGTGGTGGCGATCGCCTGGAACTGGGTGTGACCGGTGAAGCCGTAGATCAGCGACATGCCATAGAGCAGCATGCCCGACGACAGCGCGCCGAGGACGAAATACTTCATGCCGGCTTCCGTCGACTTGACGGAATCGCGGTTGCTGGCGGCGACGACGTAGAGCGCGAGCGACTGCAGCTCGAGGCCGAGATAGACGGCGATCAGGTCGTTGGCCGAGATCATCATCAGCATGCCGAGCGTGGCGAGCAGGATGAGCACCGGATACTCGAAGCGGGCGATCTTCTCCCGCTTCACATAGTTGACCGACATCACGATCGCGAAGCCGGAACCGATCAGCGCCAGAACCTTCATGAAGCGCGCGAACGGATCGAGCACGAAGGCGCCGCCGAAGGTCACGCCGTCCTCGGCCTTGAAGAGCAGCACCAGCCCGGCCACAGCGATCAGCAGCACGGCGAGCGTGGTGACGAGCGGGGTCGCCCGCTCGCCGCCGAAGGCGCCGATCATCAGCAGAACGAGGGCGCCGACCGCGAGGATCAGCTCCGGCAGGAACGGGGTAAGCGAGGGAAGCGTAGCGAGGTCCATCATGATCCGTCCGTGTTCCTCACTGCGCCGCCAGCGCGAGCTTGCCGGCAGCCGAGAGCGCGGCCTGATAGTTGGTAATCAGATTGTCGACCGCCTGCCCCGTCACGTTGAAGACGGGCATCGGATAGACGCCGAAGAAGATCGTCAGCACGATCAGCGGCACGAGGATGGCCACCTCCCGGCGCGACAGATCGAACATCGACTTGAGCGAAGCCTTGTCGAGCACGCCGAAGATCACCTTGCGGTAGAGCCAGAGCGCGTAGCTGGCCGACAGGATGACGCCCGTCGTGGCAAACGCCGCGACCCAGGTGTTGACACGGAAGATGCCGATCAGGGTCAGGAACTCGCCGACGAAGCCGCTGGTGCCCGGCAGGCCGACATTCGCCATCGTGAAGACGAGGAAGGCGAAGGCGTAGAACGGCATCCGGTTGACCAGGCCGCCATAGGCCGCGATCTCGCGGGTGTGCATCCGGTCGTAGATGACGCCGACGCAGAGGAAGAGCGCGCCGGAGACGATGCCGTGCGACAGCATCTGGAAGATCGCGCCTTCGACGCCCTGCGGGTTCATGGCGAAGATGCCCATGGTCACGTAGCCCATGTGGGCGACCGACGAGTAGGCGATCAGCTTCTTCATGTCCTGCTGCATCAGCGCCACCAGCGAGGTGTAGATGATGGCGATGACCGAAAGCGTGTAGATGAAGGGCGCGAAGTCGGCCGACGCGATCGGGAACATCGGCAGCGAGAAGCGCAGGAAGCCGTAGCCGCCCATCTTCAAGAGCACGCCCGCCAGGATGACCGAGCCGGCCGTCGGCGCCTCGACGTGCGCGTCGGGAAGCCAGGTATGCACCGGCCACATCGGCATCTTCACCGCGAACGAGGCGAAGAAGGCGATCCAGAGCCAGGTCTGCATCGAGGCAGGGAACTGGAACTGCAGCAGCGTCGGGATGTCCGTCGTGCCGGCCTGGATGTACATCGCCATGATGGCGAGCAGCATCAGCACCGAGCCGAGCAGCGTGTAGAGGAAGAACTTGAACGCCGCATAGACGCGCCGCGCGCCGCCCCAGATACCGATGATCAGGAACATCGGGATCAGCCCGCCTTCGAAGAAGACGTAGAAGAGCAGCAGATCGGTGGCGCAGAACACGCCGATCATCAGCGTCTCGAGGATCAGGAACGCAATCATGTACTCGGCGAAGCGCTTCTTCACCGAATACTTCGACGCGACCACGCAGATCGGCATCAGGAAGGTCGTCAGGATGACGAACAGCATCGAGATGCCGTCGACGCCCATCGAGTAACCGATGCGGCCGCCGAGCCACTCGGTGCGCTCGACGAACTGGAAGCCGGCGTTGGTGTTGTCGAAATCGATCCAGATCAGGAGCGACACCAGGAAGGTGACGATCGTGGTCCAGAGCGCGATCCAGTAGACGTTGCGCCGCGACGCGGCGTCATCGCCGCGGACGAGCAGGATCAGGAGTGCGCCGACCGTTGGCAGGAAGGTAACGGTCGAGAGGATCGGCCAGTCAGTCATCTAAAACCCCTCAACCCGCGAACATCATCCAGGTGACCAGCGCAGCGACGCCGATCAGCATGGCAAAGGCATAGTGGTACACGTAGCCGGACTGCAGCCGGACAACCCGGTTGGTGACATCGACGACCCGCGCCGAGATGCCGTCGGGACCGAACCCGTCGATCAGCCAGCCATCGCCCTTCTTCCAGAGGAAGCGGCCAAGCCACTTGGCGGGGCGCACGAACAGGAAGTCGTAGATCTCGTCGAAGTACCACTTGTTGAGCAGGAAGCGGTAGAGCACCGGCTGCTCGGCCGCGAGGCGCTTCGGCGTCTCGGGCGAGCGGATGTAGAACCAGTAGGCCACCAGGAAGCCGATCACCATCATGATGAAGGGCGAATACTTCACGAGGGCCGGCACGCCGTGGATCTCGTGCAGGATGTGGTTCTCGGGTCCGGTGAAGAGCGCGCCCTTCCAGAACTGGTCGTAGCCTTCGCCGATGAACTGGTTGGCGAAAACCATGCCGGCGAAGATCGCGCCGATCGACAGCGCATAGAGCGGAATGGTCATCACCAGCGGCGACTCGTGCACGTGGCTCATCACCTCTTCCGAAGCGCGCGGCTTGCCATGGAAGGTCATGAAAACCAGGCGCCAGGAGTAGAACGACGTCATCAGCGCGGCCGCCACGACCAGCACGAAGGCATAGCCGGAGAAGGCGTTGTGCGCGACGAAGGCGCTCTCGATGATGGCGTCCTTCGAGTAGTAGCCAGCCGTCAGCGGGAAGCCCGTCAGCGCCAGCGTGCCGATCATCATCGTCCAGTAGGTGACCGGGATCTTCTTCCACAGGCCGCCCATCTTGCGCATGTCCTGCTCGCCCGAGACGGCGTGGATCACCGAGCCGGCGCCGAGGAACAGGAGCGCCTTGAAGAAGGCGTGCGTGAAGAGGTGGAACACGCCCGCGCCATAGGCGCCGACGCCGAGCGCGACGAACATGTAGCCGAGCTGCGAACAGGTCGAATAGGCGATGACGCGCTTGATGTCGTTCTGCACCAGGCCGACCGTCGCGGCGAAGAACGCCGTGGTCGCGCCGAAGAAGGTGACGACCGTCAGCGCGGTCGGCGCGAGCTCGAACAGCGGCGACATGCGGGCGACCATGAACACGCCGGCGGTCACCATGGTGGCGGCATGGATGAGCGCGGAGACGGGCGTCGGGCCCTCCATCGCGTCCGGCAGCCAGGTATGCAGCAGGAACTGCGCCGACTTACCCATCGCACCGATGAACAGGAGGATGCAGATGACCGTCAGGGCATCGAGGTCCCACGACAGGAAGTGGATCGTCTGGCCGGCGACGCTGCTGGTGTTGGCGAAGATGGTCTCGAAATCGACCGAGCCGAACATCACGAAGATCGCGAAGATGCCGAGCGCGAAGCCGAAGTCGCCAACACGGTTGACGACGAAGGCCTTGATCGCGGCGGCGTTGGCCGACGGACGCTTGAACCAGAAGCCGATCAGCAGGTAGGACGCCAGACCCACGCCTTCCCAGCCGAAGAACATCTGGAACAGGTTGTCCGACGTCACCAGCATCAGCATGGCGAAGGTGAAGAGCGACAGGTAGGCGAAGAAGCGCGGCCGATGCTCGTCGTGGCTCATGTAGCCGATCGAGTAGAGGTGCACGAGCGACGACACCGAGGTGACGACGACCAGCATCATCGCGGTCAGCGTGTCGATGCGCAGCGCCCAGTCGAAGGTCAGCGTGCCCGAGGCGACCCAGGGCAGCACCTTGACCCGCACCGTCTCGCCTTCCGGCGAGCCGATCGTCAGGAACGCGATCCAGGACAGCACGGCCGAAACCAGCAGCAGGCCGGTGGTGATCAGCTCCGCCGGGCGCGAGCCCGGGGCCGCGGCGTGATGGCCATGATCACCATGACCATGGTCGTCGTGGGCATGGCCGTGGTCATCGTGATGATGATCGGCATGGCCGTGCGCGTCATGACCATGCGCGTCGGCGAGGCTTTCCTTCGGCGCGCCGACCATGGCGGCGCGATAGCTGCCCGAAAGCGCGATGACGCCGGCGATGATGGCGCCGATCAGAGGGAGAAAGACGATGGCTGAATACATGGCAGGCCTCAGCCCTTCATCATGTTGATGTCTTCGACCGCGATGGAGCCGCGGTTGCGGAAGAAGACGACGAGAATGGCGAGGCCGATGGCCGCCTCCGCCGCCGCGACGGTGAGCACCAGCAGCGCGAAGATCTGACCGACGAGGTCGCCGAGGAAGGACGAGAACGTCACCAGGTTGAGGTTGACCGAGAGCAGGATCAGCTCGACCGACATCAGGATGACGATGACGTTCTTGCGGTTGATGAAGATGCCGAACACGCCGAGCGTGAACAGGACCGCCGCGACGGCAAGGTAGTGAGAGAGACCGATAGCCATGGTGTTTTCCTCGTCTCTCCCTCAGATGCCCTTGCCGGGCTCAACGGAGTGCAATTCGACCTTCTGCGACCGGCCGACCTGATCGGCGATGACCTGCCGCTTGACGCGGGGCTTGTGGCGCAGCGTCAGCACGATGGCGCCGATCATCGCGACCAGCAGGACGAAGCCGGCCGTCTGGAAGAAGAAGATGTAGTCGGTATAGAGCAGCCGCCCGATTGCTTCGGTATTGGTCAGCTGGTTCGGCTCGGGGATCGGACGGACTGGGTTGGCGAGCACCTCGGGCGCGAACACCCAGCCGCTCAGCACGATCAGCAGCTCGGCCAGCAGCACGATGCCGATCAGCGCGCCGACCGGCAGATACTGCAGGAAGCCCTGGCGCAGCTCCGTGAAGTCGACGTCGAGCATCATGACGACGAACAGGAACAGGACCGCGACCGCGCCGACATAGACCACGACCAGCATCATCGCCAGGAACTCCGCGCCGAGCATCACGAAGAGGCCGGCGGCGTTGAAGAAGGCGAGGATGAGGAAGAGCACGGAGTGCACGGGGTTGCGCGACGAGATCACCATCAGCGCGGACGCGATGACGATGGCCGAGAACAGATAGAAAAAGATGGTCTGCAGGATCATGATCCGAGCCCTTGGACAGCGCGGCTGACCGCGGCGTCCCTCCCAATTTGCGTCACAACCACACCCCGCCTAGCGGTAGGGGGCGTCCATGCTGATATTCTGCGCGATCTCGCGCTCCCAACGGTCACCATTCGCCAGGAGCTTTTCCTTGTCGTAGTACAGCTCCTCGCGCGTCTCCGTCGCGAATTCGAAGTTCGGCCCCTCGACGATGGCGTCGACCGGGCAGGCCTCCTGGCAGAACCCGCAATAGATGCACTTCACCATGTCGATGTCGTAGCGGGTCGTGCGGCGGGTGCCGTCGTTGCGCCGCGGGCCGGCCTCGATGGTGATCGCCTGCGCCGGGCAGATCGCCTCGCAGAGCTTGCAGGCGATGCAGCGTTCCTCGCCGTTCGGATACCGCCGGAGCGCGTGCTCGCCGCGGAAGCGCGGGCTGACCGCGCCCTTCTCGAACGGGTAGTTCACCGTCGTCTTGGGCGAGAAGAAATACCGCATCGCGAGGAGGAAGGCGGAGACGAACTCCGACAGGAAGATCGACTTGGCGGTCTGGTCGAGGCGCATCACGGTGCCCACCCCATAATCTGCAGAACGGCGGCCACCAGAACGACCATGAACAGCGAGATCGGCAGGAACACTTTCCAGCCCAGCCGCATCAGCTGGTCATAGCGGTAGCGCGGGACGATGGCCTTCGCCATGGCGAACATGAAGAAGACCATGAGTGACTTCAGCACGAACCAGACGATGCCCGGCACCCAGGTGAAGGGCGCGATGTCCACCGGCGGCAACCAGCCCCCGAGGAACAGGATCGTCGTCATCGCGCACATCAGGCAGATCGACGCGTATTCGCCGAGCATGAACATCATGTACGGCGTCGAGCCATACTCGGTCATGAAGCCGGCGACGAGCTCCGACTCCGCCTCGGCGAGGTCGAAGGGCGGGCGGTTCGTCTCGGCAAGCGCCGAGATGAAGAAGATCACGAACATCGGCAGCAGCGCGAGCCAATGCCAGTCCAGGAAGCTGCCCGGCAGGCCAAGGCGGGTGCCGAGGCCGTCCTGCTGCGACATCACAATGTCGGACAGGTTGAGCGAGCCGACGCACAGCAGCACGGTGACGATCACGAAGCCGATCGAGACTTCGTAGGACACCATCTGCGCCGCCGCGCGCAGCGACGACAGGAACGGGTACTTCGAGTTCGAAGCCCAGCCGCCCATGATGATGCCGTAGACGCCGAGCGACGAGATCGCCAGCAGGTAGAGGACGCCGACATTGATGTTGGCGATCACCCAGCCCGCGTTAAACGGGATCACAGCCCAGCCGGCGAGCGCCAGCGACACGGTGACGAGCGGCGCCAGCAGGAACAGGCCCTTGTTGGCGCCGGCCGGGATCACCGGCTCCTTCAGGATGAACTTGAGAAGGTCGGCGAAGGACTGCAGCAGGCCGAAGGGACCGACGACGTTCGGACCACGGCGGATCTGCACGGCGGCCCAGATCTTGCGGTCGGCCAGCAGGATGAAGGCGATCGACACCAGCAGCAGGACGAGCAGCAGCAGGCTCTGGCCGACAATGATCGCGCCGGGGATGAGGTAGTTTTCGACGAAGCCGTTCATTCCCGCCTCACTCCGCAGCAGCGGCAATCTGGCCGGCCGCGAGCGCCGAGCACTCCGCCATCGTGGCGGAGGCGCGGGCAATCGGGTTGGTCAGATAGAAATCATGGATCGGATTGGCAAAAGCAGCCTTTCCGAGCTGACCGCCCGCCGAGGCGAGCGCCGCGACGTCGGCGAGGTCGCCGGCGCGGATGGTGTCGACCGCAGCCAGGTGCGGATGGTTGGCATAGAGCGCCTTCCGCAGTTCGCCGAGCGAGTCGAACGGCAGACGATGGCCGACCACATCCGAGAGAGCCCGCAGGATGGCCCAGTCCTCGCGAGCATCGCCCGGCGGGAAGCCGGCCCGGTTCGCGACCTGGACGCGGCCCTCGGTATTGACGTAGGTGCCCGACTTCTCGGTATAGGCGGCAGCCGGCAGGATGACGTCGGCGCGGTGGGCGCCGGCATCGCCATGCGTGCCGATATAGACCACGAAGGCCGAGCCGAGACGCGTCGTGTCGATCTCGTCCGCACCGAGCAGGAAGAGCACGTCGAGCGCGCCCTGCCCCGCCGCGTCGATCATGCCGGCGGTGTCGAGGCCGCCCGCAGCCGGGACGAAGCCAATGTCGAGCGCACCGACGCGCGAAGCGGCGTTGTGCAGAACGGCGAGGCCGTTCCAGCCCTCGTCGCGACCGGGAGCCGACGCAATGGCCGCCGCCGTGGCGAGCACGGCCTTGCCGTCCTCGCGGGCGAGCGCGCCCTGGCCGACGATCACGATCGGCCGCTTGGCGTTGGCGAGGATCTCGCCGAAGGCGCCCTTGCCGGCCGCGATCTCGGCCAGCGTTTCCGGGCCGGCGCCGAGATAGTCGTGCGGATAGGTCAGGTCGACCGCCTCGCCGATGACGCCGATCTTGACGCCGCCGGCGCGCCAGCGCTTGCGGATGCGCGCGTTCAGGACGGACGCTTCCTTGCGCGGATTGGCGCCGACGATCAGGATCGCATCCGCCTGCTCGATGCCGGCGATGGTCGGGTTGAAGATGTAGCTGGCGCGGCCGAGCGACGGGTCGAGCGCGGCGCCGTCCTGGCGTGCGTCGAGATTGGCCGAACCGAGAGCGCCGATCAGCGCCTTCAGGGCGTACATTTCCTCGACGGCGGCGAGGTCACCGGCGATGGCGCCGATCTTCGAACCGCTCGTCGACGACACCTTGGCCGCGATCGCAGCGAAGGCCTCGCCCCACGACACGGCCTTGAGGCGGCCGTCAACGCGCAGATACGGACGGTCGAGACGCTGCGTGCGCAGGCCATCCCAGATGAAGCGCGTCTTGTCGGAGATCCACTCCTCGTTGACGGCCTCGTTGAGGCGAGGCAGCACGCGCATCACTTCGCGGCCGCGCACGTCGACGCGGATGTTCGAACCGACCGCGTCCATGACGTCGATCGACTCGGTCTTGTTCAGTTCCCACGGGCGGGCCGTGAAGGCGAACGGCTTCGAGGTCAGCGCGCCGACCGGGCAGAGGTCGATGACGTTGCCCTGCAGCTCCGACGAGAGCGCCTTCTCGAGATAGGTGGTGATCTCGGCGTCCTCGCCGCGGCCGATCAGGCCGAGCTCGGAGATGCCGGCGACTTCGGTGGTGAAGCGGACGCAACGCGTGCAATGGATGCAGCGGTTCATCACGGTCTTGACGAGCGGGCCGATATACTTGTCCTCGACGGCGCGCTTGTTCTCGGCGAAGCGGTTCTTGTCGACGCCGTAGGCCATGGCCTGGTCCTGCAGATCGCACTCGCCGCCCTGATCGCAGATCGGGCAGTCGAGCGGATGGTTGATCAGCAGGAACTCCATCACGCCCTCACGGGCCTTCTTGACCATGGGCGAGTTGGTCAGCATGACCGGCGGCTCGCCGTTCGGGCCCGGACGCAGGTCGCGCACGTTCATCGCGCAGGAGGCCGTCGGCTTCGGCGGACCGCCCTTCACCTCGACCAGGCACATGCGGCAATTGCCGGCGATCGACAGACGCTCGTGGAAGCAGAAGCGCGGCACCTCGGCACCGGCGGCTTCCGCCGCCTGCAGCAGCGTGTAGTCCGGCGGAACGTCGACTTCGATGCCGTCAACGATGATCTTGGCCATGATTTACTCCGCCGCTTCCAGCATCTGCCGCTCGAGCGGCCGGGGATTGCGGGAATAGAGGTCGATGCGCTCCTCGATCTCGTGCCGGAAATGCCGGATCAGGCCCTGGATGGGCCAGGCAGCGGCATCGCCGAGCGCGCAGATCGTGTGACCCTCGACCTGGGTCGTCACCTGGAGAAGCATGTCGATTTCGCGCTTTTCGGCTTCGCCGCGCGCCATGCGGTCGATGACGCGCCACATCCAGCCGGTGCCTTCGCGGCACGGCGTGCACTGGCCGCAGCTCTCATGCTTGAAGAAGTAGGCAATGCGGGCGATCGCACGGATGACGTCGGCCGACTTGTCCATGACGAGCACGCCGGCCGTGCCGAAGCTCGACTTCACCGCGCGCGTGCCGTCGAAGTCCATGATCAGGTCTTCGCACTGCTCGGCCGGGATGATCGGGCACGAAGCGCCGCCGGGGATGATCGCCTTGAGATTGTCCCAGCCGCCGCGGATACCGCCGCCGTGCTTCTCGATCAGCTCCTTGAACGGAATGCCCATCGCCTCTTCGACGATGCAGGGCGTGTTCACGTGGCCGGAGATGCCGAACAGCTTGGTGCCGACATTGTTCGGCCGGCCGATCGACGAGAACCAGCTGGGGCCGCGACGCAGGATGGTCGGGGCGACGGCGATGCTCTCGACGTTGTTGACGGTCGTCGGGCAGCCATAGAGGCCGACATTCGCCGGGAACGGCGGCTTCAGGCGCGGCTGGCCCTTCTTGCCCTCGAGGCTCTCGAGCAGCGCGGTCTCCTCGCCGCAGATATAGGCGCCGGCGCCATGCGCGACATAGATGTCCATGTCCCAGCCATGGACGTTGTTCTTGCCGATGAGGCGCGCCTCATAGGCCTGGTCGATGGCGGCCTGCAGATGCTCGCGCTCGCGGATGAACTCACCGCGGACGTAGATGTAGGCCGCGTGGGCGCCCATCGCGAAACCGGCGATCAGGCAGCCCTCGACGAGGTGGTGCGGATCATGGCGCAGGATCTCGCGATCCTTGCAGGAGCCCGGCTCCGACTCGTCGGCGTTGACGACGAGATAATGCGGGCGACCGTCGTTCTGCTTGGGCATGAACGACCACTTGAGGCCCGTCGGGAAGCCGGCGCCGCCACGGCCGCGCAGGCCGGACGCCTTCATCTGATCGACGATCCAGTCGCGGCCGGCCTCGAGGATGATCTTCGTGCCGTCCCACGAGCCACGCTTCAGCGCGCCCTGGAGACCCCAGTCGTGGTGGCCGTAGATATTCGTGAAGATGCGGTCTTTGTCCGAAAGCATCGTCCGCCCCTCTACTCTTTCTTGCCCGCATCCGGCCGGACCTTGGGGTCCGAGGCGGGCACGTTCTGCTTGACCTGATCGGGAACCTTTTCCTTGTCCGCCTCGCCCTGCGCCTTCACGGCGGGAGCAACCGGCGGCTCCGCCGGCTTCTCGGCGGCGGCCCGGGCGGCTTCCTCGGCTGCGGCGGCGCGGGCGGCAATCGCCTCGCGCGCGGCCTGCAGACCGGCGCCCTGCCCGACCATGGAGCCGTCATAGAGCTCCGGCGTCGTCAGCGCGCGGAAACCGCCAACCGGCGCCGAATGATGGCGCTCGATCTGCGGGCCCGGCTTGATCGGCCGGCCGGCCTGAAGGTCGTCGATCAGCTTGCCCAGCGTCTCGACCGTCAGGTCCTCATAGGTATCCGGGACGATCTGCGCCATCGGCGCGTTCACGCAGGCGCCGAGGCACTCGACCTCTTCCCACGACAGCAGGCCATCGGCCGACGGCTGGAACGGCTCGGCATTGATGCGCTCGCGGCAGAGCTCGATCAGCTTGCCGGCGCCGCGGATCATGCACGGCGTCGTGCCGCAGACCTGGATATGCGCCTTGCGCCCGACCGGGGCGAGCAGGAACATCGTGTAGAAGGTCGCGACCTCGAGGACGCGGATGAAGGGCATGTCGAGAAACTCGCCGACCCAGCGGATCGACGGCTCGGACACCCAGCCTTCCTGCTCCTGCACGCGCCACAGGATCGAGATCACCGCGGAGGCCTGCTTGCCTTCCGGGAACTTCGTGACCTGCTTCTCGGCCCAGGCGAGGTTTTCCGGCGTGAAGGCGAAGGACGCCGGTTGCTCGGATGCGAGACGACGGACGGACATTAGCGGTCAACCTCTCCGAACACGATATCGATGGAACCGAGCACGGCGGAGACGTCGGCCAGCATGTGGCCCCGACACAGGAAGTCCATCGACTGCAGATGCGCGAAACCGGGAGCGCGGATCTTGCAGCGATAAGGCTTGTTCGAGCCGTCGGCGACGAGATAGACGCCGAACTCGCCCTTCGGAGCCTCGACGGCGGCGTAAACCTCGCCGGCGGGCACGTGGTAGCCCTCGGTGTAGAGCTTGAAGTGATGGATGAGCGCTTCCATCGAGCGCTTCATCTCGCCGCGCTTCGGCGGCACGATCTTGTTGTCGGTGTAGGAGACGGGGCCCGTCTTCTCGGTGCTGAGCAGGCGGGCGACGCACTGCTTCATGATCCGGACCGACTCGCGCATCTCGGCCATCCGGACGAGGAAGCGGTCGTAATTGTCGCCATGATTGCCGACCGGAATATCGAACTCGAGTTCCGAATAGCACTCATAGGGCTGGGCCCGGCGAAGGTCCCAGGCCGCGCCGGCGCTACGCACCATGACGCCCGAATAGCCCCACTTCCACGCCTGCTCCAGCGTCACGACGCCGATATTGACGTTGCGCTGCTTGAAGATGCGGTTGCCCGTGACCAGGCGGTCGATGTCGTTGAGCCGCTTCAGGAACGGATCGCAGAAATCGCCGATGTCACGGACGAGCTGCTCCGGCAGGTCCTGATGCACGCCGCCGGGACGAACATAGGCCGCGTGCAGACGAGCGCCGGAAGCGCGCTCGTAGAAGATCATCAGCTTCTCGCGTTCCTCGAAGCCCCAGACCGGCGGCGTCATCGCGCCGACGTCCATCGCCCAGGTCGTCACGTTCATGATGTGCGACAGGAGACGGCCGATCTCGGAATAGAGAACGCGGATCAGCTGGCCGCGCTTCGGCACCTCGATCTCGAGGAGCTTCTCGACCGCGAGCGCGAAGGCGTGCTCCTGGTTCATCGGCGCGACATAGTCGAGCCGATCGAAATAGGGCACCGCCTGGAGATAGGTCTTGTGCTCGATCAGCTTCTCGGTGCCGCGATGCAGCAGGCCGACATGCGGATCGACGCGATTGATGACCTCGCCATCGAGCTCCAGCACGAGGCGCAGCACGCCGTGCGCGGACGGATGCTCCGGGCCGAAGTTGATATTGAATGGGCGAACCTGGGCTTCTGCCATTGGGGGCCTCAGCTCGACTTCTGTTCGGTCTTGGGGGCGTCGCCGGCCTTTTCGTCACCCGGCAACACGTATTCGGGGCCTTCCCACGGAGACAGGAAGTCGAAGTCGCGGAATTCCTGGGTCAGGCGGACGGGCTCGTAGACAACGCGCTTCTGCTGGTCGTCGTAGCGGACCTCGACATAGCCGGTGAGCGGAAAATCCTTCCGCATCGGGTAGCCATCGAAGCCGTAGTCGGTCAGCAGGCGGCGCAGGTCGGGATGGCCGACGAACAGGATGCCGTACATGTCGTAGGCTTCGCGCTCGAACCAGTCGGCACCCGGCAGGATCGGGGTAATCGACGGCACCGGCGTGTCCTCGTCGGTCATCACCTTCAGGCGGATGCGCAGGTTACGCGTCGGGCTCATCAGGTGATAGACGACGTCGAAGCGCTCTTCGCGCTGCGGATAGTCCACGCCGCAGACATCGACCAGGTTCACGAAGCCGGTGTTCGGATCGCTGGCGAGCCACTTGACGAATTCGGCGATGGCGTCGCGCTCGACGACGACATTGAGCTCGCCATAGGCGATTTCAAAGCCCACCACGGCAGCGCCACGGTGTGCGACGATGTAGTCGCCCAGCTGTTTGAGGGTCTCGTCCATGCCGTGCCTTCAGCGCTCGATGGTGCCGGTGCGGCGGATCTTCTTCTGCAGAAGCAGAACGCCATAGAGCAGCGCTTCGGCCGTCGGCGGGCAGCCCGGGACATAGATGTCGACGGGAACCACGCGATCGCAGCCGCGCACCACAGAATAGGAATAGTGATAGTAGCCGCCGCCATTGGCGCAGCTGCCCATCGAGATGACGTAGCGCGGCTCCGGCATCTGGTCGTAGACCTTGCGGAGCGCCGGGGCCATCTTGTTGGTCAGCGTGCCGGCGACGATCATCACGTCGGACTGGCGCGGCGAACCGCGCGGCGCGACGCCGAAGCGCTCGAGATCGTAGCGCGGGCCGGAGACCTGCATCAGGCCCTCGACGGCGCAGCAGGCCAGGCCGAACTGCATCCACATCAGCGAGCCGGTACGGGCCCAGGTGATCAGGTCGGACGCGGCGGCGACAAAGAAGCCCTTGTCAGCCAGCTCGGCGTTGACGTCCATGAAAAAGGGATCGGAATGACCGATCGGACGCCCGGAGGCGTCCACGAGGCCCTTCGGCCGCTCGGCGACCTGGGTGCCGGAGGTTCCGCTCAATCCCATTCGAGCGCTCCCTTCTTCCATTCGTAAATGAAGCCGACCGTGAGGACGGCCAGGAAAATCATCATCGACCAGAAGCCGTACCAGCCGAGGTCACCGAACACCACGGCCCACGGGAACAGGAACGCCACTTCGAGATCGAAGATGATGAACAGGATCGCGACGAGGTAGAACCGCACGTCGAACTTCATGCGCGCGTCGTCGAAGGCGTTGAAGCCGCACTCATAGGCGGAGAGCTTCTCCGGATCCGGATTGCGGTAGGCGACGAGGAACGGCGAGATCAACAGCGCAAGACCAATGACCAGGGCGATTCCGAGAAACACCACGATCGGAAGGTATTCGCGCAACAGGTCTTCCATGGTCCGGCTCCGTTGCTCCATTGGACGCAGCCGCGCTTCCGCGCTGCGAATGGTGCGGCGCAAAACCGCCGCCAAGCGTTTCACTCGAATAAGATATCGGCCGGCCGTGCGAACGGCGATCCGCCGGGGCGGCGGTCGAAACATGAGGCGAGGCTTAGCGGAGGCAGCAGGGCGTGGCAAGCCCCGTGCCGCCTTCCGGCCATGGCGCTTGGACGCAGGAATCGCCAATCACGGCGGGAAACGGGCGAAAATTAGAACTGGAAGAATGAAAGCGATTGGGCGTGCGGCGAGATGTCCCGATCAAACCGGTTGGAACCCGCGCTCCGCCTGCGAAAACGACGCGCCGTCGCGCGCCGGGGAATTCACAGAAAAACGGGGGCGCATCGCCCCCATCGACCGATCCCGGTCATGGCCGGACTGTCCCGGCAAACCGCCTCAGCGCGCGCCCGAGGCCTGATTCTTGAGCATGCCGACGATGGCCGTCAGGATGGCGCCGCCGGCGCCGCCGCCGATCAGGTCCGTGACGATCTTGCCGATGTCCATGCCGGCCGCGGCCGTTGCGGCATCCCCGGCACCGCCGCCCATCACCGCCTGCAGGATCTGGCCCAGAATGAGACCACCGATACCACCGGCAATCGAGTTTCCGGTCGTGCCGAGGCTCTTCTCCTTGAGCGCCGCACCGGCCGCGTTTCCACCGATCAGGCCTGCAACCACCTGAATGATCAAGGGCAGTAGAGTTTCCATGAAAACCTCCTGAGGAGGACGTCCGGCCGCGAATCATTCGTGACCGGCGCCAGCAGAGGAAGGATAAACTTATCACAGGGGTCGACCTAATCTTTATGTCGCTGCGTCGCAGCAACAGTATTCGGCGCTCCCTCACCTGCCAGACGAAATCCGACCCGCCTACGGCTTGCCCGTGCGCCGGCACGGCGGGGCCGGCCCCATCCGCTCATGGCGCGCGATGGCGGGAAGCCCCGTCCGGCCCGTCGGACGCGGTCGGCGAAGTCGCCTGCCCCGGCAACAGCGTGAACACGGCCGCCGCCACCAGCAGGCCTCCGGCCGTCAGCAGCACCCGATCGAGCGCCATCGGCACCGGATCGGCAGCAGGCCCGAGGTCGAAGGCGAGCGCCACGGCGGTGAGGCAGAAGGTCCAGGCGCCGTAGCGCTTGGCGCCAATCACCAGCATGGCGAAGACCAGCACGCCAACGAGCAGGGTATGCAGCCAGGCCGCTCCCGAGAAGCCCAGCAGCAATCCGCCGACAGCCGCCCCGAGGAGGCTGCCGATGCCCCGACGCTTCATCCGGCTCAGGGTCTCGCTCCGCGTCGGCTTCAGGACGCGCAGCGCGGCCGCCGGAAGCCATCCCGGATGCGGACTGGGCGACAGCAGCGCCGCCACCCCTCCAAGCAGACTGGCCGCCACGGCCGCCCCGACGAAGCGCGCGCCAGCACGGTCGGGGATCGCCAGTGACGTCGGCTGCGACGGGCCGCGCGGCAGCACCAGGACAGCCAACGCCGAGCCCCAGACGGCCCCGGCGAGGAAGAGCGCGCCATAGAGCAACCAGCCGTCATCGGGGACCTGCGCGACCGACAGGAAGAAGGCGAGCGTCGCCAGAGCCACCGGCAGGCGCAGCGGTCCGCCCCGGAGCTCCATGACGGCCTGCGCCACGGCTGCCAGGACTGCCAGGCAGAAGAAACCGACGCCGCCCAGCGCGACACCGGCACCGACCGTGGCTGAGGCGCCGAGAACGAGCGCCGACAGCCCCAGCGTGGCCAGCGGACGGCTATCCGGCACGCTCGGAAACGACACGATCAGCAGGTAACAGCCGAACGAGGCAATCGACCCGCTGGCCGCATCGCCGAGGCCGATGCCGAGCCCCCAGGGCGCCACGACGCCCAGGGCCAGCACAAGCGAGCGCCGGATCCGGGCCGGGTCGAGGAAGGAAGGTCGCGCGAGGGCGTCAACGTGGGTCATCGGCGCTCTCTGGCTGATTTGGCGACCGACACACTGAAGCCGGCCGACAGCCCTGACGCAAGGCCGACGCCATCGAACGCAGAGGGACCCGAAGGTCGACAAGCGAGAATTTCGTGGGGAAGAAAATGGCGGGAGTGACGGGGCTCGAACCCGCGACCTCCGGCGTGACAGGCCGGCGCTCTAACCAACTGAGCTACACCCCCGCGGGTGCCCCTTTCGGGCGTCGCAGCCATTGGGCCGCGTCGTGCTTGCGAAACGAACGCGCCGGACGGTCGCCGGCGGATCCATTGTTCCGCGGTTCCTAGCAGTTGTCACCTGCAGGGAAGAAGTGGCGGGAGTGACGGGGCTCGAACCCGCGACCTCCGGCGTGACAGGCCGGCGCTCTAACCAACTGAGCTACACCCCCGCTGGGGTCCCCTTCCGGGGCCGTCGCAGCTTGTTGCCGCGCCGTGTTGAGCGCTGAAGTACGGTACGGCCCTATCCAAGTCAAGCACGCTTTCCGGCGCCATTGTGGAAAAACTGCCGAGCCGGATAAACACCGCATGAGCGGTCCGTCCGCCCTGCCCCACCGGCCGCGGGCAAGCCTGCGGCCCCGGCGGAATCGGTACGGCCCCGCGACAGAGGCGCGGCGATGGAAGCGATGACGGAAGGGTATCGACGGGAGAGAGGCGCGGGAATGGTGGGCGGTGAGAGACTCGAACTCCCGACATCCTCGGTGTAAACGAGGCGCTCTACCAACTGAGCTAACCGCCCGGAAAATCTTCCGGCGCAGACGTGTAGGCGAAAGTCGCCCTGCCTTTCAAGGGGGCCGGCGCGCGTCGTCCACCGTACCGGCAAAATAAAACGGCCCCGCGCCGGTCAGCGCAAGGCCGCTAAAACTCAACAAGCCTGATGATGGCTTAGTTGACGGCGTCCTTCAGGCCCTTGCCGGCCTTGAACTTCGGCGTCTTGGAAGCGGCGATCTGGATGGTCTCGCCGGTACGCGGATTGCGGCCTTCGCTCGCGGCGCGGGCAGCTACGCTGAAATTACCAAAACCGATGATCTTGACTTCGTCACCCGACTTCAGGGCAGCCGTGATCACGTCGAACGTGGCGTCGACGGCCTCCGCAGCGGCGGCCTTGGACATGCCGGTACGCTCGGCGACGGCGGCGATGAGATCGTTCTTGTTAGCCATGGATGATCCTTTCTCAGGTCTTGAGTCGGGACGATTCGCATGACCCGACCGAGCGCGAGAAATCCCTGAAAACAGGCCTCATGGCAAGAGAAACTGGCAGGATTCTGCGCTTTTGCGCGATAATTCTGCGAATTTTGATACAAAAACGCCCGCCAAGGTGGCGGGCGTTCGATTTTACACGGCAATCGGCCGTTCAGTGGGCGGTCAGCGCGGCTGCGGCGTCATCGTCAGAGACGACCGTTTTGTCGGCCGCAACCTTGCTTTCATCCCAGGTGATCGGCTCCGGCTTGCGCACCAAAGCGTGTGCCAGAACATCGTCCATCCGGGCGACGGGAATGATCTCGAGGCCGTTCTTGACGTTGTCCGGGATCTCGGCGAGATCCTTCGCATTGTCCTCGGGGATCAGCACCGTCTTGATCCCGGCGCGCAGCGCCGCGAGCAGCTTTTCCTTCAACCCGCCGATCGGCAGGACGCGACCACGCAGCGTGATCTCGCCCGTCATGGCGACGTCCTTGCGGACGGCGATGCCGGTCATGGTCGAGACGATCGCCGTCACCATCGCGATGCCGGCCGAGGGACCATCCTTGGGCGTCGCGCCTTCCGGCACGTGCACGTGGATGTCGCGCCGGTCGAACAGCGGCGGCTCGATGCCGAAATCAACCGCACGCGAGCGGACATAGGACGCCGCCGCCGAGATCGATTCCTTCATCACGTCGCGCAGGTTGCCGGTGACGGTCATGCGGCCCTTGCCGGGCATCATGACGCCCTCGATCGTCAGGATCTCGCCGCCGACTTCCGTCCAGGCGAGGCCGGTGACGACGCCGACCTGGTCCTCGAGTTCCGCCTCGCCATAGCGATAGCGGGGAGCGCCGAGATATTCCTCGACGACGGCCTCGGTGACCGCGACCGACTTCACCTTGTTCAGCAGGATATCCTTGACCGCCTTGCGCGCCAGCGTGGCCAGATCGCGCTCGAGGCTACGGACACCGGCTTCCCGGGTGTAGCGCCGGATGATGAAGCGGAGAGCTTCCTCGCTCAGCGAGAACTCCTTCTCGTTCAGGCCGTGATTCTTCACGACCTTCGGCAGAAGGTGGTTCTTGGCGATGGCCAGCTTCTCATCCTCGGTGTATCCGGCGATCCGGATGATCTCCATGCGGTCCATCAACGGGCCGGGGATGTTCAGCGTGTTGGCCGTCGTCACGAACATCACGTTCGACAGGTCGTAGTCGACCTCGAGGTAATGATCGTTGAACGAGCTGTTCTGCTCCGGATCCAGCACCTCCAGCAGCGCCGACGACGGATCGCCACGGAAGTCCTGGCCCATCTTGTCGATCTCGTCGAGCAGGAAGAGCGGATTGGACTTCTTCGCCTTCTTCATCGACTGGATGACCTTGCCGGGCATCGAGCCGATATAGGTGCGCCGGTGGCCACGGATCTCGGCCTCGTCGCGCACGCCGCCGAGCGACATGCGGACATATTCACGGCCGGTCGCCTTGGCGATCGAGCGGGCGAGCGAGGTCTTGCCGACGCCCGGAGGGCCGACCAGGCAGAGGATCGGGCCCTTCAGCGTGTTGGCACGGCTCTGCACGGCCAGATACTCGATGATCCGGTCCTTGACCTTGTCGAGGCTGTAGTGATCCGCGTCGAGCACCTCCTGCGCGAAACGCAGGTCGTGCTTGACCTTGGAGCGCTTGCCCCACGGAATCCCGAGCAGCCAGTCGAGATAGTTGCGGACGACGGTGGCCTCGGCCGACATCGGCGACATCTGGCGCAGCTTCTTCAGCTCGCCCATCGCCTTCTCGTTCGCTTCCTTCGACAGCTTGGTCTTGGCGATGCGCTCCTCGAGTTCGGCGAGTTCGTCCTTGCCGTCCTCCTGGTCGCCCAGCTCCTTCTGGATCGCCTTCATCTGCTCGTTGAGGTAGTACTCGCGCTGCGTCTTCTCCATCTGCCGCTTGACGCGGGAGCGGATGCGCTTCTCCACCTGCAGGACCGAGATCTCGCTCTCCATCAGGCCGAGCACGCGCTCGAGCCGGCCGGCGACGGTCGGCAGGGCGAGGATCGCCTGCTTCTCGGGGATCTTGATGGCGAGATGCGAAGCGACGGTATCGGCGAGCTTCGAATAGTCGTCGATCTGCGTCACCGCGCCGACGACCTCGGGCGAGACCTTCTTGTTGAGCTTCACGTAGTTCTCGAACTCGGTCACGACCGAGCGCGCGAGCGCCTCGACCTCGACCTTGTCGCCGAAATCGTCGTCAAGCACGGAGGCATAGGCCTCGTAATAGGCCTCGTGGTCGGTGTAGCGCTCGATCTCGGCGCGCGCGATGCCCTCGACCAGCACCTTGACCGTGCCATCCGGCAGCTTCAGCAGCTGCAGGACGCTGGCAAGCGTACCGACGGGGAAGATCGCCTCGGGCGCCGGATCGTCGTCGCTGGCGTTCTGCTGGGTCGCCAGCAGGATCTGCTTGTCCGCCCGCATCACCTCTTCCAGCGCACGGATCGACTTTTCGCGCCCGACGAAGAGCGGCACGATCATATGCGGGAACACGACGATGTCACGCAGCGGCAGGACCGGATAGAGTTCGTCGCCTGCTTCGAGGCCGATCGAACGCTTGGTATCAGCTGTCATGAGGCATTCCTTTCGAACCGATGCGGCCCCATCAGGCACCGCACGGCTTGGAGATGAACCAACGGCTAGGGGAAAGACGGCCGGTGGGTCGACTCGGGGTCTGAACGTCTTCCGACGCGTTGATCAATAGGTGGCGTCGCACCATCAGGGTGTCAAGTTGCCCGCAGCGCCGCAAGGAGGCCTCCGCGGGGATTTCGCCGCAGGGGCCTGCGGTCGCGCCTGGAGGCAGCGACACAGGCTTGAGCCGCCCTGCCCCACCACGGCTCGTCGCGCCGGCGCCGGCGCCCCACCGCCGCTCC
>JAEWAD010000464.1 GCA_023391905.1 Pseudomonadota bacterium
CGGGATCGCTGACCAGCACGCTCGCGTCATAGGGCGTCAGGCCGAAATCCTGGATGAAACGCGCCTTCTTCTCGTCCGGCAACTCCGGCAGCGCGGCCTCCAGCTCGTCGACGAACGCCTGCGAGAACTCGAGCGGCAGCAGGTCGGGATCGGGGAAGTAGCGGTAGTCATGCGCCTCTTCCTTCGAACGCATCGAGCGCGTCTCGCCCTTGTTGGCGTCGAACAGGCGGGTTTCCTGATGGATCGAGCCGCCGTCCTCGAGGATGCCGATCTGGCGGCGCGCCTCGTAGTCGACGGCCTGGCCGACGAAGCGGATCGAATTGACGTTCTTGATCTCGCAGCGCGTGCCGAGCGGCTCGCCGGGACGACGCACGGAGACGTTGACGTCGGCGCGCATCGAGCCTTCGTCCATGTTGCCGTCGCAGGTGCCGAGATAGCGCACGATGGTGCGCAGCTTGGTGAGATAGGCCTTGGCCTCGTCGGCCGAGCGCAGGTCCGGCTTGGAGACGATCTCCATCAGCGCCACGCCCGAGCGGTTCAGGTCGACGAAGCTCATGGTCGGGTGCTGGTCATGCAGCGACTTGCCGGCGTCCTGCTCGAGATGCAGGCGTTCGATGCCGACCGTCACGCTCTCGCCGCCGTCGAGATCGATGACGATCTCGCCCTCGCCGACGATCGGCTGCTTGAACTGCGAGATCTGGTAGCCCTGCGGCAGATCCGGATAGAAATAGTTCTTCCGGTCGAAGACGCTGTAATTGTTGATCTGCGCATTGAGCCCGAGGCCGGTGCGCACCGCCTGCGCCACGCATTCCTCATTGATCACCGGCAGCATGCCCGGCATGGCTGCGTCGACCAGGCTGACATGCGAGTTGGGCGCGCCGCCAAACTCGGTCGAGGCGCCGGAGAACAGCTTCGACTGCGACAGGACCTGGGCATGCACTTCCATGCCGATCACGACTTCCCAATCCCCGGTCGCGCCCTTGATCAGCTTCTTGGGATCGGGCTGGCGGACGATGGCGTTCATGCGAGATTAGCTCCGAAACAGAATACTGCTCTTCCGGTTAGTGCCTCGCGCGCGCTCCCGCAAGGCTTGTCGGTCAGATCGGCTGCGGATCCGCGCGATATCGCGCGTCGGAACGCGGCCTCCCCTATTTCAGGTAGTCGCCGCACTTCACCGCCGGCGCGTCGCCCCAGGGCATGATCGGTACGCTCGAGATCGAGTTCTTCGGGCTGCCGTCGACCAGCTTGTCCGAATAGACGAGATAGACGAGCACGTTGCGCGTCGCGTCGCAGCCGCGCGAGATGCGCATCTTCTTGAACCAGATCGAGCGGCGCTGGTTGAACATCTCCTGGCCCTGGCTGATCTTGCCCTTGAAGCTGATCGGCCCGACCTGCCGGCAGGCGAGCGAGACGTCGGAGGTCTCCTCGGCCACGCCGAACATGCCGGCGACGCCGCCGCGCTCGGCCGCCGCGAAATAGCAGGCGACGCCCTCGACGTCGGGATCGTCGACGGCATAGGTCGCGATCTTGTCGTTCGGCGTCACCCACTTGAACGTGGTCGATTCCTTGAAGATCAGCTCGGGATCGGCAGCCATCGCCGGAGCCACCGCCCCGGCAAGAGCAGCGGCGACAGTCAGGGCGGCGAGGACTAGGCGCATGGCATTCTCCGTTGCGAAACTGCGCCCAATATAGGAAGGCCCGCCGTCGCCGCGAGGGCACGGCGGGCAAAATCGGTCACGGCATCAGTGCGACACGATCGGCGCCGCGCCACCCCGCGTCAGTCCGTGCCGCTCGCGCCGCAGCCAGCGCGCGATCAGCATGACCGACACGGCGGCCAATCCGGTCGCCAGCCCGATCCAGATGCCGATGCCGCCCATCTTTACCCAGAAACCGAGCAGGACGCTGAGGCTGAGCCCGACGCCCCAGAACCCGATCGCCGCATAGATCATCGGCACGCGCGCATCATGAAGCCCGCGCAACATGCCGCCGGCGATCGCCTGGGCACCGTCGAACACCTGGAACAGGGCGGCGATGCCGAGGAAGGTAACGGCGAGCGCGATGACCTCGGCATTCTTGGGGTCGGCACGATCGAGGAAGATGCCGATCAGCGTATTCGGGATGGCGAACATCATCAGCGCCGTGCAGGCCATGAAACCAACGCCGAGGATGAACGGCGTCCAGCCGGCGCGGCGGATCGCGTCGACATCGCCGGCGCCATAGGCGATGCCGACCCGGACGGTGACCGCCTGCGAAAAGCCGAGCGGCACCATGAAGCAGAGCCCCGCAATCTGTATGGCGATGGCATGGGCCGCCACGGCGGAGGCGCTAATCAGGCCCATCAGGAACACGGCCGCGTTGAAGACCGTGACCTCGAGCGCGATGGCGCCCGCCATCGGCAGGCCGAGGCGCCAGAGCGCGCGGAAACGGGCCCAGTCGGGTCGCCAGAAGCGGCCGAACACGTGATAGCGGCGGAATTGGCGATCGAGGGCGCAGACCGCCACCATGCCGAGAAACATCATCCAGGCCGAAAGCGTGCTGCCGATGCCGGCGCCCAGCATGTCGAGCGCCGGCAGGCCGAAATGGCCGAACACCAGCGCCCAGACGATCAGCGCGTTGAAGACGACGCCGCCGATGCCGACGACCAGCGACCAGGCCGGCCGCTCCAGCGCGGCGATGAACGAACGCAGCACGATGTACCAGAGGAACGGCAGCATCGCCCATTGCAGGCCGCGCATGTTGGCGGCGGCGAGCCGCGACAGCTCGGGCTCCTGGCCGAGCCAGAGCAGCAGCGCCTCCGTGTGCCAGAGCACGATCCAGAACGGCACGGAAACCGCGACCGCCGCCCAGAGTCCCTGTCGCACGGTACGGCGGACTTCCCGAACCGCATGCCGGTTGCGCCCGCGTTCACGCGCCACCATCGGCGATACCGCCGAGACGAGGCCGATGCCGAAGATCAGGAACGCGAAATAGAGATTGGTCGCCAGTGCGCCCGCCGCGAGGCGATCGGCGCCGACCCAGCCGAGAATGACGACATCGGTCGCCGTGATGACCGTCTGGGCGAGATTCGTGAGAATCAGCGGCACCGACAGCAATAGCGTCGCCCGGACTTCCGCCAGCCAGGGCCAACGCCGGTCGCCCCCGGCCGGGAGGAATGCTTGCGCGGTCATGATGCAAAGGGTCTCGTCGTGAATCGGCGGCGATTGCCGCCCGCTCCATGGATTTGCGGCCACCTAGTC
>JAEWAD010000035.1 GCA_023391905.1 Pseudomonadota bacterium
GGCCGGTTCTCATGCCGCTGCCGGACATGGCGCAGGCCGACATGCAGGACCTGATCTTCGAGGGCGGCGAGGACGATCTCCTGCCGATGCCGGCGCCGAGCGTCTCGCGCGCCCGCGGCACGGCGGAGCTCATTCGCCAGATCGAGACCTCCGGTCCGCTCGACACCACGCCCGAAGCCGAGGCCGACACGCGCACCGAGGCGGAGAAGCAGGAGGTTCTCGACGCCGTCTATGCCGAGATCATGTCCGACCCGGAGACGGCCTTCCGCCCGGCGCCGCTGATCTACCAGGACTTCCTGTTCCACTGCCGGATCAAGAAGCTCGGCACCTTCGGTCAGGACATGCCGAGCTTCCGCAAGCGCCTGGCGCTGGCGCGCGCCGGCGTCGCTTCCGACAGGGGCGACGAAGCCTGGGAGCAGGTTCTCACCGTCGCAGAAAGCCTGCCGGAGGAGATGCAGGGCGTATTCCTGCTGCTCGCCCGCGCCGCACGCGAGGAAGCGCCCTGCCCGACCGACGAGGCGCTGGCCATTGCCTATGGCAGCCGGTCGCCGTCGCGCGGCCGCTGGCTTTTGACCTACATGTCCGAGCATGGCCACATCCGCAACGAGGTCGACTTCCGCGGCAGCCGCATCGTGACGATCGCCGGCGTCAACTGGCGCACCCAGCCGGGCGCGCCGAAGGCCGGGCCGATCAAGAAGGTCGACCCGCTTCGCCGCGCACCGATGCTTGCCCAGCAGGCTCGCCAGTCCGCCGAGTAATTCACGCACTGCCGCCTGCGCGCAGTTGCTTTCTTCGCCGCATCCCCGCCATCATGATGAGCAGAATCGTGCGCTGCCTGATGGTGAACACACTGCGGCAATCGGGAGCCTCCCGCCTTTGGCCGCAGAAGGGGGAGAGTATGGAACAAGCAGCATTCTCATCGGACAGCGCCAGTCTGGCCGGCCCGTCCGGCCGTCGGGCCGTCGCCTGGCTGGTCGGTGCGACCGCGCTGCTCGCGATCGCGGGCTGCGCTTCGGTCACCGAACGCGCCGGCCCCTCGGTCCAGCCGACACCGACCGTCCATGTCACCACGGATGAACTCATCGGCAACTGGGGCCTCGGCTCGTTCCGCGAGGAAGCCGACCTGCCGCGCACCATCAACGAGGCGCGCCGCTACTGCAACAATCCCTATGTCATCACGCGCGGCCCGAACAACGGCGTGATGATGTATCTCGCCGACCAGTCGAAGCCCAGCGAGCTGGTGCTGAAGACGGCCGGCGGCCGCGTCTATATCGGGCCGCCCGGTCCGGCCGGAACTCCCAAGGATCGCCAGATCACCTCCTTCCAGGACGGTGTCATGGTGGCGCCCTGGGTCGATCCCAGCGTGACCGCGCGCTACGGCACGATGGTGTTCGTGCGCTGCGGTCAACCGGCCGCCGCCGCGTCATCGACCGGTTGAATTGACGGCCCGGCCACGCCGGGCCCGGTTTCGTCTCCGTCCAAATCCTGAGGTTCCCATGCGTGACAAAGCGGTGAAATTGATCCGCCAGATGCTCCGGCGCCCTCTCTCGATCGCGCTGGCCGGCGTCGCCGTCGCGACCCTGGCGCCGCTCGCGCCAGCCGAGGCCGCGCCCCGCGAAACGTTGCAGATCAACGAGCAGCCCGGCTTCGTGCCGTCGAAGCAGGATTCGATCCTGCCGCCGGAGTTCCGCCCGCAACCGGTCTATTTCCGCAGCAACGAGAAGCCGGGCACGATCATCATCAACACCGATGAGCGCTTCCTCTATCTCGTCCAGCCCGACAACCGCGCCATCCGCTATGGCGTCGGCGTCGGTCGCGACGGCTTCCAATGGTCCGGCCTCCTGAAGATCTCGCGCAAGGCGGAATGGCCCGATTGGCGTCCGCCGCCGGAGATGATCCAGCGCCAGCCCTACCTGCCGCGCTTCATGGCCGGCGGCGAAGGCAACCCCATGGGCGCCCGCGCGCTCTATCTCGGCGACACGGTCTACCGCATCCACGGCACCAACCAGCCGCAGACGATCGGCCACGCGCTCTCGTCCGGCTGCTTCCGCATGGTGAACAACGATGTGATCGACCTGTTCGACCGTGTCCCGGTCGGCACCAAGGTCATCGTGCGCCAGCAGGCGAAGCTCTAGCAGGCATACTCCGGCAGCCCCGATCGGAGCTGCCTCAGCGAGCAATCAACGGGAAGGCGACCATGTTTCCTGCGAAGGTAATTTCCGGCCGCACGGCGGCTCTTGCCCTGGCGGTCACGCTCGGCGGCGTCGCCGCCGCCAATGCGGGCACGCTCGATACGGTGAAGCAGCGCGGCAACCTGATCTGCGGCGTCAGCCAGGGCCTGCTGGGCTTCTCGGCCAAGGACGACGCCGGCAAGTGGAGCGGCTTCGACGTCGACTTCTGCCGCGCCGTCGCGACTGCGGTCTTCAACGATCCGGAGAAGGTGACCTATGTCCCCCTCTCCGCCGCCGAGCGCTTCGATGCGCTGAAGGACGGCAAGGTGGACCTCCTGTCGCGCAACTCGACCTGGACGATGTCGCGCGAGACGGACCTCCCGCTCGCCTTCGCCGGCGTCACCTACTATGACGGCCAGGGCTTCATGGTGAAGCGCGACAGCGGCAAGGTCTCGGCCCTCGAGCTGGACGGCTCGACCGTCTGCGTCCAGAGCGGCACCACCAGCGAGCAGAACTTCGTCGACTATTTCGACACCAACACGATGAAGTTCACCAAGGTCGCGGCCGATAGCCCCGAGCAGTCGCTGGAGAACTACAAGTCCGGCAAGTGCAACGTCATCACCACCGACGTGTCGCAGCTCTATTCGGAGCGCGCGACGCTCTCGGATTCCGGCGATCACCTCATCCTGCCCGACGTCATCTCGAAGGAGCCGCTCGGCCCGGTCGTCCGCCAGGACGACGCCAAGTGGCGCGCGCTCGTCACCTGGGTCCACAACGCCATGCTGAACGCCGAGGAGCTGGGCGTCTCGTCCGAGCGCGTCGACGAGGCCAAGGCGTCGAAGAAGCCCGACGTCATGCGGCTCGTCGGCACGGATGGCGGCTTCGGCGAGAAGCTCGGCCTCACCAACGACTGGGCGATCAACATCGTCAAGACGGTCGGCAACTACGGCGAGAGCTACGAGCGCAATCTCGGCGTCGGCTCCAAGCTCGGCATCCCGCGCGGCATGAACCAGCTCTGGTCGCTCGGCGGCATCCAGTACGCCCCGCCGATCCGCTAGACGCGGCACCCGAAACAAAAAGGGCCGGCATCCTCGAATGCCGGCCCTTTCATTTGAACGCGACCGCGATCAGCGGATGAACTGGTCGATATAGCCCTCGCCGAGGCCGATATCGGTGTAGTGCTTGCGGCAGAGGTCGATCTTGGTGAAGACGTCCTCATAGCCCTGCACGGCGCCATCGGGATCGACATAGATCATGGCGCCATTGACCTGGAACAGGGTGATCATCTCGGTCACGTGCGGCTCGACGACGAGCGTGTGCGTCTCGCCCGGCGCCTCGTAGACATAGGAGCCCTCCTCCGCCGTCCAGTCGTGCTCGAGATAGTGCCAGCTGCCCTTCAGCACCCAGCCATGCACCGGCTGCGGATGGCGATGGCGCGACAGCACGCCCGACTTCCGAACGCGGAGCAGGTTCATCCAGTAGCCGCGGCTCGCCGACAGGCAGAGCGGGCGAAACCAGACATTTTCCTGCTGCGGCACCCAGAGGCGCTCATCCGTCGGGATGGCGTTGGGAATCACGATCTCGGGAAAGGATTCCTTCGGCTGCGGGTGCCGGTAGGGAACACGCTTCGCGTCGGCATCGGTCTCGAGGCTGGTGCGGTTGGCCGTGGTGTTTTCGCTCATCGTATCTCTCTCTTTCAAACCGATGCGTAGCCGCCGTCGACCGGCACGACCGTGCCGGTCATGAAGCGGGCTGCGTCCGAGCACAGGAAGGCGACGACGTCGCCGATGTCGCGCGGGTCGCCCCAGCGCTTCATGGGGGTGCGACCGAGGATCCCGGCCGAACGCACCGGATCCTCGACGATGCCGCGGGTCACCTCGGTCGCCACCCAGCCGGGCGCGACCGCGTTGACGCGGATGCCTTCCTCGGCCCAGGCGACGCCGAGCGCCTTGGTCAGCTGCGCCACGCCGCCCTTCGAGGCGGTATAGGCCGGAACCAGCGGGCCACCGAAAATCGAAAGCATCGAGGCCGTGTTGACGATCGCGCCGCCCTGCTTCGCCAGCAGCGGCCGGGCGCCGACGCACATCCGCATCGTGCCGGTCAGGTTGACGTCGATGACCTTCTGGAACACGTCGATGTCGTATTCCCGCCCCCGGAAGAGCACGCCGGCGCAGTTGACGAGCGCATCCAGTTTCTCGAAGCCCGACAGGACCGCGTCGACCGAGGCCTGATCCGTGACGTCGAGCACGACGGCGGCGAGATGATCGCGCGCCGGTACGGCGGCCACCTCGGCCTCGCTCAGCCCGGTGACCGTGACGGCATAGCCGGCGGCGAGCAGTGCCTCGGCGACGCCGAAGCCGATACCCCTCGCACCGCCCGTGACAAGTGCCTGTTTCAAGATGCGATAGCCTCCTCATGAGCACCGGCCGCGCGGACGCGGCCGGTGCGGATCGTGGATCAGTTCGCGGGGCGCGACCAGAGATTCTCCAGCGTCCCGATGTTTTCCTGCGTGGCGAGGCGGCCCTTGGCGAGGCAGACGCCGTCCGCGCAGTCCGCGTCCTTGCCGTTGGCGATGTCGATCGCGACGCGGATCGCCTCCTGCGCATGGGCGTAGGCGTCATAGGTGGTGCCGACGTCGATGTAGCCGCCCTGCATCGCCGTCACCGCTTCCGGGAACACGTCCTGCGTGGCGATCCAGACATGCTTGGCGTCGCCGCGCGGCGCCCAGCGATCCGCGCCCTCAAGCGCCGACTGCACGGCCGACAGCGCGAAATCGCTGGCGAGGAACATGCAGTTCGCGTCCGGATTGGCGCGCAGCGCGTTCACCGTGCCCGAGCGGAACAGGTCCGGGTTCCACTCGGTCGGCACCGAGACGAGCGTCGTGACGACGCCGGAATTGTCCGTGACCTCATGCCAGGCCTTCGAGCGGTTCATGGCGTTGACGTCGGTCAGCGAGCCCTGCAGCTCGATGCACTTGCCGGTGACACCCTTGTCCTTCAGGAGCGCGACGAAGGCTTCGGCCGTGGTCTTGCCCTGGTCGAAGCTGTCGCCGCCGACATGCACGGTCGGCTTGGTGGTCGAGGATTCCCGGTCGAAGGTCATGAACGGGATGCCGGCCTCCTTGGCGGCGCGGATCGAGGCGCCGATGGCGGCGGCATCCTCGGCGCGCGCGATGATCAGGTCGACGCCCTGGTTGATCAGGTCCTCGATGTTCGCCGCCTGGCGCGTCGGATCGGCGTCGGCGACGTTGATCACCCAGTGGACGTTGATCCCGGCTTCCTTGCCCTGGCGGATCGCCTCGGACTGCAGATATTCCTGCCACTTCACCGGCAGCTGGTTGTCCATGGCGTTCCAGGACAGACCGACGGTGAAATCCTTGGCATGAGCCGGCAGCGTCGCCGCGATCATGCATCCGGCCGCGAACAGGGCCTTGTTCAACACGCGCATTTCTAGCCTCCCTTGTTGCGCCCGCCCATTCATGGACGGGACGTCGTCTCTGCGATGGTTCCCGTGGAAGGTCCGGGTTCGTCCCGGACCGCAAGCTTCTTGCGCCGAGACCGGATCCGGCCCGACTTCATGGCGTCGACATACATGGCGACGAAGATGATCGCGCCCGTGACCAGCCTGTAGGCGTAGGGGTTGGCGCTCATCTGGTTGAGGCCGTTGGCGATCATCTCGAAGGTCAGCGCCCCGAGGACGACGCCGGGCAGGATGGTGCCGCGCCCGCCGAACAGGCTGATGCCGCCGACCACCACCACGGCAACGGCCGTGAACTCCATGCCGCGGCCGAGATAGGCGCTGATCGAGCCGACCTGGATCAGCGACATGATCCCGCCGATCGAGGCGAAGAGGCCGGAGAGGACGAAGGCGACGAAGACGCGCCGTCCGACCGGAATGCCGATCTTGGCGGCGACCTCCTCGCCATTGCCGATGGCGTTGAGCTGGCGACCGAACACGGTGCGGCGGTGCAGCTGGTCGGCGGCAATCACCACCACCGCCGCGACGAGAATGTCGACGAAGATCGGGCCGATCGACAGGTTGCCGAGCGAGCGCACCGATTCCGGCAGCGGGATCAGCACGGCATTGGTCAGTTGCAGCGCGACGCCGCGCAGCGCGATCATCGTGCCGAGCGTCGCGATCAGCGGATTGATGCCGAGCCCGACGACGATGAAACCGTTCAGCGCGCCAAGCGCGGCGCCGGCGGCGAGCGTCACCGCGAAAGCCGCGACCGGCGGCACGCCGTGATTGTTCATCAGCAGCACGGCGAAGGTTGAGGACAGGAACGCCACCGAGCCGATCGAGATGTCGAGTTTGCCGGCGAGCACCACGAGAGCCATGCCGCAGGACATCACGACCACAGGCGCCATCGCGTGCAGCATGGCGATGAAGTTGCCGAAGGTGGCGAAATGATCGGTCGCCAGCGTGAACACGGCGAAGATCGCGACGAGGACGATGAGGAAGCCGTGCCGCCGCGCCAGCTGGCCGAAGCTCGTGGAGGTGTTGTCGCGCATGATCAGGCTCCCGTTCCAGGACCGGACAGGGCCTGCATCAGCGTTTCCTTGTCGGCCGTTCCGGGCAGTTCGCCGACGATCCGGCCGCGCTGCACGATCAGGTAGCGGTCGCAGAGGCTCATCATTTCCTCGAGCTCGGACGAAGCGAGCAGCACCGATGCGCCGCCCTCGGCGAGCGCTGCCGTCAGCTTCAGGATTTCGCCCTTGGCGCCGACGTCGAGGCCGCGCGTCGGTTCGTCGAGGAAGAACAGGCGCGGCGCCGTGCCGAGCCAGCGGGCGAACACGACCTTCTGCTGGTTGCCGCCCGAGAGCGTGCGAACCGGCTGGCTGATCGCGTGCAGCTTGATCTTGAGGCGCTCGGCGAACGCCTCGCCGAAACGGCGCTCGCGCTTGCGGTCGATCAGGCCGAGAGGGCCGAGCACCTTGTCGAAATTGGCGAACGAGATGTTGCTCGCGACGGGAAGCGGCAGCAGCAGGCCCTCGCCGCGCCGGTCCTCCGTGACAAAGCCGACTTCGGCATGCAGGTCGCCCGGCGCCACCGGCTGGAGCCGGCCGTCCCTGCGCAGCCGGATCGCCCCCTCGTCCAGCCCATCGAGGCCGACGAGCGCCCGCAGGATTTCCGTCCGGCCCGAGCCGAGCAGCCCCCAGAGGCCGACGATCTCGCCGGGATGAAGCCTGAACGAGACGCCGTCGAGCGCGCCCTGACGCGAGATGCGGTCGACCTCGAGGACCGGCTCGCCCTCCGGCGCGCGCGGCGGCCGCAGACGCTCCTCCAGCTTCACGTCGCCCAGCATGTGGATGACGATGTCGTGCGGCCGATAGTCGGCGAGCGGTCCGCTCGCCACCGTCTGGCCGTTGCGCATGACCGTGACGCGCTCGCAGGTCTCGAAGATCTCGTCGAGGAAATGCGTGATGTAGACGACGGCCGTGCCGGCCGCCTTGAGCCGGCCGATCACCTCGAACAGCCGCCGCTTCTCGCGCTCGGAGAGCGACGAGGTCGGTTCGTCGAAGATCAGGATGCGCGGATCGGACGAAAGCGCGCGCGCCACCTCGACCATCTGGCGGTCGCCCATGCCGAGCGTCTCGACCGTGTCATCCGGCGAAAAGCGGCAGCCGAGCCGCTCCAGGATCGCGGCGACGCGCTCGCGCATCCGCTTGCGCGAGACGAAGCCGCCCTGGGTTGGCAACTCGTCGATCAGAACGTTCTCCGCCACCGTCATCGACGGCAGCATGTTCAGCTCCTGGTGCACGAAGCTGATGCCGTGCCGGCGTGCGTCGCGCGGACTGGCGATCTCGATCGGCGTGCCGCCGAGGCGTATCTGGCCTTCGGAACGCTGCAGGATGCCGCCGAGAATGTTCATCAGCGTCGACTTGCCGGCGCCGTTGGCGCCCATCAGCGCATGGGCCTCGCCGGCCCGGAGCGTCAGGGTGGCGCCGGCCAGCGCGACTGCGCTGCCGAAGCGCTTGTGGATGTCGACGAGTTCGAGAACGGGCTTGTCCATGTTCATCGTGCACGCCCCGCAGTGAGCCGGTCGAGGCAGATGAAGGCGACGATCGCCACGCCCTTGACCACGAGGTTCATGAAATAGGAGACGCCGAGCTGGTTGAGGCTGTTGCCGATCAGGATGATGAATAGCGCGCCGAGCACCGCACCGATCGGCCGGCCGGAACCGCCATAGATCGAGATGCCGCCGACGACGCAGGCGCTGACGATGTCGAGCACGACGCCGTCATTGCCGAGATTGGCAGAGGCCGAGCCGAGGCGCGCCGTCAGCATGGCGGCGGCGAGGCCGGCGAGCAGGCCAGAGATCACATAGGTGAGCAGCAGCACGCGCTCGAGCGGCACCCGCGCCACCCGGGCCGCCTTCGGGTTGAGCCCGACGGCGTAGAGCCAGCGCCCGAACACGGTCGACGACATCACCAGCGAGGCGATGACCGCGACGACGAGCAGGATGATGACCGAGACCGGAATACCGCCAGGCCGAGCCAGCATGATGTCGAAGAAGATCTCCGGAAAATCCGAAATGCTCTGCGAATTGGTGATCCAGACCGTGGCGCCGCCGACGACGGTCATGGTGGCGAGCGTGACGACGAAGGGCGTCATGCCGAAGATCGCCACGGCGAGGCCGTTGAAGAGCCCGATGCCTGCCCCCGTCAGCAGCATGACGGCGATGCCTACCGGCATGCCCCAGCGCATGGCGAGTGCACCGATCACGGCGGAGAACGCCATGTTGGCGGGGATCGACAGGTCGATGCCGCCGCCGATCATGACGACGCACATGCCGATCGCCATCACGCCGAGCGACGACGTCTGCACGAGGATGTTGATCAGATTGTTCGGACGGAAGAAATTGGGTGCCTGCCACTGCATGACGGCGAGCAGCGCGAGCGCCACCACCAGCGGCACCAGCACCACTATGGCCTTGCGCAGCAAGGCGCCCCGATCCTCAGCCGTAAGGGCCAGCATGCGTTTCCTCCCGCCATCCCCCTCTGCGCCTGGCCCCGCTGGCGAACGCGTCGGACCCGGCTTGTTGTTGATCGGTAAAATTTCACATGTTACATGTCAAGAGATGTTCCAAACAGTGATGGCCCAACGTGTCCAGGGATAAAACGAGCTCTCCGCGCGGCGCGTCGGCCTCTGCCGGCTTCGAGCCGTTGAGGCATTCCGACCTCGCCGAGCAGACATACGAAGCCATCCGCAAGCGCATCCTTCGGCGCGAGCTCGAGACAGGTCAGCAGATCCCGATCGACACGGTCGCGGCGGAGCTCGGCGTCAGCCGGACGCCGGTGATCGACGCGATGAAGCGGCTCGCCAGCGAGGGACTGGTCGAGATCCGGGCACGACGCGGCTGCTTCGTGCGCGAGCTGACGATGGAAGACGTGCGCGAGATCTTCGAGATCCGCGAGGCGGCGGAGCTCTACAGCATCCGCCAGGCAATCCGTGAAGAACGCAACGGAGCGCTCGCCGATACGCTCGAACACGCCTATGCCGAGATGGAGCGCTGCACATCGGGCGACGTCTACACGGACTACGACAATTTCGTGGAGTGGGACCGCGCCTTCCACCTCGCGATCATCGGGGCCAGCGGAAATCAGCGCCTGCTCGAGCTCTACCGCAACCTGCACGTCCATCTGCACATCATGCGGGTGCACTATTTCCGCCAGCTGGAAGCGGCGCTGCAGGTCAATTCCGATCATCGCGCCATCATCGACGCCATCCGGCAGGGCGATCTCGCCGCCGCTGAGAAGGCGGTCACGGCGCATATCTTCGTCATTCGCGACCGCATCGCCTCCAATCTCGCGCGCGATGGCGGACGGATGTAGCGCCTCTCCCCATTCTCCAGAAAATCGGACCGTTCCCATGCGCATTGCCATCACCGGCGGCAACGGAAACCTCGCCCGCAAGCTGATCGCCGGCCTCGGCGCCGAGCCCTGGTGCGACGCGCTCGTGGCTCTAGACCGCCGCTTCGACC
>JAEWAD010000125.1 GCA_023391905.1 Pseudomonadota bacterium
AGATGTTGTATAAGAGACAGGGCATGCACGGCATCGGCAAGTCCTTCGGACGCGTGCCCGTGCTCACCCATGTCGATCTCAGCGTCGACCCCGGCGAGGTCGTCGCCCTGCTCGGCTCCAACGGCGCCGGCAAGTCGACCTTGATGAAGATCCTGACCGGCCTCTACAGCCGCGACGGCGGCACGATCCGCGTCGACGGCGAGGAAGTTGACTTCAAGGATCCGGCCGCCGCGGTCGCCGCCGGCGTCAAGCTGCTGCCGCAGGAAATCTCCGTCATGCCGGACATGACGGTGGCCGAGAACATCTTCCTCGGCGACCTGCCGCTGAAGCGCAGTCTCGGGCTGATGCAGGTCGACAAACAGACCATGCGGACGCGCTCGCGCGAGCTTCTCGACCAGCTCGGCTTCGCCACCATCCATCCCGACACGCTGGTGAAGCGGCTCTCGGTCGCCGAGCAGCGCATCGTCGAGATCGCCAGGGCGCTGGCCGGCAAGGCGCGCATCCTCGTCATGGACGAACCGACGGCGGCGCTGACCGAGCAGGAAGCCAAGATGATCTTCCGCATCATCCGGCGCCTGAAGGAGAACAAGGTCTCCGTCATCTACATCTCGCACTACCTCTCGGAGGTGTTCGAGATCTCCGACCGCATCGTCGTGCTGCGCGACGGTCGCAACGCCGGCACCTTCAACACGGCCGACACCAAACGCGCCGAAGTGCTCGCCGCCATGCTCGGCAATACGGTCGACGACCTCTACGACGTCGGCACGCCCGGTTTGCCCGGCGCCGAGATCCTCAGCGTCGACAACCTCAGCATCCCGCGCAAGCTGGAGGGCGTCTCGTTCACGCTGCGCCAGAACGAGATCCTCGGCATCTTCGGCCTGGTCGGTTCCGGCGTCGAAGTGCTCGGACGGGCGCTCTATGGCGCGCTCGGCCCGCTCAAGACGGCGGATGTCCGCCTGGCCGGCCAGAGCTACCGTCCGCACAGTGCACGCGCCGGAAAACTCGCCGGCATCGGCTTCGTCGCCGCCGAGCGCAAGAAGGAAGGCATCGTCGCCGACCTGACCGTGCGCGAGAACATCGCCCTTCCCTTCGAGGAGCGTTTTGAACGCGGCCTGTTCGTCTCGAAGGACGAGGAATCGCGCCACGCGATCCGCTGGATCGAGGATCTCGGCATCCGCACGCGCGGGCCCGAGCAGAAGATCCGGACGCTCTCCGGCGGCAACCAGCAGAAGGTCTGCATCGCCCGCTGGCTGGTCGAGGGCGTGCGCCTGCTGATCCTCGAGGAGCCGACCCGCGGCGTCGACGTCGGCGCGCGGCGCGAGATCTACGGCAAGCTGCGCGAGCTCGCCAATCGCGGCTACGCCGTGCTGATCCTTTCCTCCGACGTCGAGGAAGTCGCCGGCATCAGCGACCGTTCGCTGGTGCTCGATCGCGGCCGCCTCGTCGGCGAATTCGAACGCGGCGCCAAGCCCGCCGAACTCATGGCCGCAACCGGCAACGATCCTGCCTTCTCGGCAGCCTGAAGGACTTCATTCCATGGCCCATTCTGTCGAAACCCATGCCACCGGCGGCGCCAGGGAGCGGATGTCCGCCCTGCTCGGCCAGCCCTGGTCCGGCGTCGCCATGCTGGCGATCTTCTACCTGATCCTGATCGCGGTCTTCTCGGTGCTGTCGCCCTTCTTCCTGACGCTCCGCAACATGCTGCAGATCGGCGGCAACGGCGCCTATATCGGCCTGATGGCGGCGGCCGGCACGCCGCTGATCATCGCCGGCGGCCTCGACCTCTCGGTCGCGGCGATCGCCGGCCTGACCGGCGTCGTCATCTCGATGCTGTTCGGCATGGGCGTGCCGATCTGGCTCGCCGTGGCGCTCGCCATCGTCGTCGCGGCGGCGATCGGCGTCGTCAACGGCCTGTTCACGACGCGGCTGCGCCTCAACCCGCTGATCGTGACGCTCGGCATGATGAGCATCATCTCCGGCATCGCCCTGGTGCTGACCGGCGGCCTGACCCGGCCGCTGATGGTGCCGGGCTTCAACTGGGTCGGCTCCGGCCGCGTCGCCGGCATCCCGATCCCGTTCATCCTGATGATGGTGACCTTCGTCGTGCTCTGGGTCGTGATGACCCGGATGCGCTTCGGCCGCTACATCTACGCCGCCGGCGGCAATGCCGAGGCGTCGCGGCTGATCGGCATCCCGCTCGAGAAGACGGTCATCATCCTCTACGTCATCTCGGCGATCTCCGGCGCCGTCGCCGGCACCATCCTCGGCGCCATGCTGGGCGCAGCGGGCCCGACGGCGGCCGGATCCCAGCTCCTCACCGTCATCGCCGCGATCATCCTCGGCGGCACCAGCCTGAACGGCGGCCGCGGCAGCGTCTGGGGCACGCTGCTCGCCGTGCTGATCCTCGGCACGCTCAACAACGGCCTGACATTGCTCGACGTTTCCAGCTTCTGGCAGGACGTGACGCGCGGCGTCGTGCTGATGCTCGCGGTCAGCCTCGACCAGATCCGAACCCGCGCCCTGGGCGAATGACATGGCGGAAATGGGCCCGGCCGATTTCGAACCGATCGAGCGCAGCTCGGTAGCCGAACAGGTCGCCAAGAAGCTGCTCGACCTGGTGCGGACGAAGAACCTGAAGCCGGGCGACCAGCTGCCGCCGGAGCGCGAGCTGGCGGCGGCGATGCAGGTCAGCCGGCCGAGCGTGCGCGAGGCGCTGCGGGGGTTGCAGATCCTCGGCGTGCTCAAGGTGCGCCAGGGCGGCGGCATCTTCGTGTCGTCGCTGGAGGCCTCCGACCTGCTCGGGCCCTTGCAGCTGCTGATCACGCTGAACGAGGACAACGTCAACGCGCTCTACGAATCGCGAAAACTGATCGATGGCGGCATCGGCCGGATGGCGGCGGAGCGGATCACGGCCGAGGAGCTGGCGCGGCTGAAGAACCTCTTGGTGCTGCAGCGCGGCCTGCTCGACGACCCGATCGGGTTCCGCGTCTCCGACGTCGAGTTCCATCGCCGCATCGCGGAGGCGACCGAGAACCCCTTCCTCGTGCGGGTTTCGACCTCCCTCTACATCCTCGGCATGGAAT
>JAEWAD010000154.1 GCA_023391905.1 Pseudomonadota bacterium
TCATCCAGCCGATCTCGAGCGGCCGGACGCTTTTGGAGCTGTCGTCGTCGCTTCGCTACATGAGCACCGGCGGCGTCCTCGCCACCGCGGTGATCGTCGACTCGCTCGCCCGGCGCTCGCGCGTCAGCCACGGCCGCGCCTGACGGAGGCCGCGCGCGCGGCCATGACACGGATACCCCGACATGGATCGATGGCGGCCTCCGCCGCCATCGCCGGATTTTTCATGCCCGCGATCCGCATCAGCGGTTCGCCATCCCCCTCGTTCGACCAGATGAAGGAAGAAGATCGTGATCCCAAGGAGAGGCGAAGGCCAGGCCGTTCTCATCACCGGCGCGTCGCGCGGCATCGGCCGTGCCATCGCGCTGCGCTTCGCGGCCGAGGGCTACCATGTGGTGGCCATGGACATCCCGCGGCAGGAGGCCGAGCTGAAGGAGGTTCAGGCGCTGGTTCGTCAGGACGGCGGCCGCTGCGACCTCGTCTTCGGCGATGTCAGCGACCCGAAGTCGGTCGAGAGCTTCGTCGCCGAGGCGCGGGCGATCGCCGGCCATATCGACGTGCTGGTCAACAATGCCGGCGTGCTGTCGCTCGGCAAGGTCGAGGACCTCACGGCGGAGGAATGGGACCGCATGTATGACGTCAACACCAAGGGCACGTTCCTGGTGTGCCAGGCGCTGCTCGGTCCGTTCCGCGCCGCCGGCAAGGGACGCATCGTCAACATCGCCTCGATCGGCGGCAAGCGCGGCGCGCCGCTGCAGGCGCATTACTGCTCGTCCAAGGCGGCGGTGATCAGCTTCACCCACATCCTGGCGCAGGAAGTCGCCAAGGACGGCATCACCGTGAACGCCGTCTGCCCCGGGATCATCGACACCGAGATGGGCCGCAACAACTATCGCGACGAGGTCGCGCTGCAGGCGGTCAAGGACAAGACCGCGATGGGCCGGCTCGGCTATCCCGACGATGTCGTCGGCTCCGTCGCCTTCTTCGCCTCCGACGACGCCGCCTTCATCACCGGCCAGACGCTCAACGTCTGCGGCGGCATCATCTTCAGCTGAAATCGCATTCTGAAACGAGAACGGGCGGCGCCGGATCCAGCGCCGCCCGTTCTGTTTGTCTGTGTTCCCTATCAGCCCTTGACCGCGCCCGCCGTCAGGCCGGCGACGATGTGCTTCTGGGCGGCGAAGAAGACGATGATCGTCGGCAGGATGGTGAGCGTGATGAAGGCGAGCACCAGCTGCCAGTCGGTCGAATATTCGCCCTGGTAGACCATGATGCCGAGCGGCCACGGATAGTTGCCCTCGGAATTGAGCAGGATCAGCGGCAGCAGGTAGCTGTTCCAGGAATTGACGAAGGCGACGATGCCGACCGTGGCGAGGATCGGCCGCGAGAGCGGCAGCGTGATGTGCCAGAAATAGCGGATATAGCCGCAGCCATCGACGAGCGCCGCGTCGAACAGTTCGTGCGGCACGTTCTGGAAGAACTTGCGGAACAGCATGATGCTCATGCCGAGCCCGAAGGCGACCTGCGGCAGCACCACGCCCCAATAGGTGTCGAGCAGGCCGAGGTCGCGGATGCGGATGAACAGCGGCAGGATCGCTGTTGCCACCGGGAACATCAGCCCGATCAGGAAATAGTTGAGCAGGAAGCCCGAGCCGAAGAACTTCACATGCGCGAAGGTGAAGGCGGCCATCGCGGCGACGGCGAGCGTCAGGACGACGGTCAGCACCGCGATGATCAGCGAGTTCGCCAGCATCTGCCAGTAGCGCGTGCTGCCGAGAATATCGAGATAGTTGCTCCAGACCCATTGCGCCGGCAGGCCGAACGGATTGACGCGCAGGTCGCCGAGCGTCTTGAAGCCGCCGATCGCCGTGGTGAGCAGCGGCAGAAGCACCACCGCGGCGATGATCAGGAGGCTCGCATAGAGATAGAGCCAGGTGACGAAGCTCATCCGGTGCTTCGAGAACGCCTCCCGGCGCCGGCGTTGCGCGGCGACGGGCTTTGTGGCTTCGGGCGTGGCGACGACGAGGGTTTGCTCAGTCATTGCGCATGAAAATCCGTTTGTAGCCGAAGGCGAGCGTGACGCAGATGACGAAGAGGACGACGCCGACGGCGCTGCCGAAGCCGACCTTCATCCGCGTGATGCCGTAGGAATAGAGGAAGGTGACCATGGTCTGGGTGCTGTTCGACGGGCCGCCGCCGGTCAGCGGCATGATCATGTCGAAGAGCTGCAGCGAGCCGATCACCGAGAAGAACACCGAAAGCCGGATCGTCGGCGCCAGCAGCGGCAGCGTGATGTTGCGGAAGCGCTGCCAGCGCGTCGCACCGTCCATCTCGGCCGCCTCGTAGTAGCTCTTGTCGATCGACTGCAGGCCGGCGATGAACAGCATCATGTGGAATCCGAAATACTTCCAGACGATGACGCCGAGGACCGCGTAGATGGCGAGGTTCTTGTCGGCCAGCACATAGGGCGAGGCGACGCCGACGAAGGAGGCGATGGCGGCGAACAGGCCGTAGTCGCCGTCATAGACGAAGCGCCAGATCAGGCCGGCCGCCACGTCGGCGAGCACATAGGGCATGAAGAAGATCAGGCGGAACGACACCGCGCCGGGGATGCGGTGCGAGACCATGGTCGCGAGCCAGAGCGCCAACGGCAGCTGGATCGCCAATGAGACGACGATAATCAGCGCGTTGTTGGTCAGCGCCTGGCGGAAGGCGCCGTTGCGGAACAGCACCTCGAAATTCTTCAGCCCGACGAACTTCTCGGGCAGGCCGTAGCCGTTCCAGTCATAGAGGCTGTACCACGCGGCTTCGCCCATCGGCAGGATGACGAAGAGGGTGAAGACCAGGAGGGCGGGGGGCAGGAACAGCACCAGGACGGGCAGGGTGCCGCCGATCCGGTTGCTGCCGCCGCGGCCCGCCGCGCGCGCGATCATCGTCTGGCTCATGGGCCCGGTAACTCCGGCAGGAAGGGGAAGGCCGCCGCGGCGAGGGGGACCGCGGCGGCGCAGGACGGCGGGGACTACTGCTCGAGGTCCCAGGCGTCCTGGATCTGCTGCGCCGCGTCCTCGGCCGACATCTGGCCGGAGACGATCTCGACGGAGACGTCGTTGACGACGCGGCCGACGGCTGGGCCGAGATCCTGGTCGAGGAAGTTCTGGTGCCAGGTCGAGGCAGCGAGCTGCTTGGCGGATTCGGCGACCAGCGGATCCTTGACGCCGTCCTCGGCGCCGATGGCGACCGGGATCATGATGCCCTTCTCTGCCTGCAGCCGCTCGTTCTCGGCATTGGTCAGGAAGGCGGCGAATTCGACGGCTTCCTTCGGCGCATCCTTGCTGACGACCCAGGCGTTGAGGCCGCCCAGCGTGTCGGTGACCTTGCCGGCGCCGCCCTCGACGGCGGGGAAGGGGAAGCGGCCGAGATTGGCGGTGGCGATGCCCTTGCCGTCGGCGGCCTGGTTGGCCTGGTTCTTCTCGGTCGCCTCGAAGCCGAGGATCATCGCCGCCTTGCCGTCGGCAAACGCGCCGAGCGCCTGCGGCCACTTGGTGCCGAGATAGCCCGGCTGGAACGGCTCGAGCTCGCCGAGCGCCTTCAGCTGCTCGCCGGCCTTGAGGAAGGGCTCGGACTTGAAGCCGTCGCCTTCATTCGCCTTCGCCGCGTTGAAGGCCTCGAGGCCGCCGTTCCGCATGGCGAGGTAGCTCCAGTAGAAGTGGATCGGCCACTTCTCGCCGCCGCCGCCCGCGATCGGCACGATGCCGGCGTCCTTGAGCTTCTTCACGGCGGCCAGGAAGTCGTCCCAGGTCTGGATCTTGTCGGCCTCGACGCCGGCCTTCTGGAACAGTTCCTTGTTATAGAAGAACGAGACCGTGCCCATCTTGTAGGGGGCGGCCCAGATCTTGTCGTCGAAGGTCAGGCCGGCGACGGAGGCCGGGTTGTAGCTCTTCTGCCACTTGCCGTCCTCGGCCTGCATCTCGGGCGTCAGGTCCTTGATGGCGCCGGTCTCGGACTGCGCCTTCAGCACGCCGCCGGCCCAGGAGAAGAACAGATGCGGCGCGTCCTTCGACTGCAGCAGCGTCGGCAGCTTGGCCTTGAACGCCTCGTTCTCGAGGAACTGCGTCTGCACCTTGACGCCCGGATGCGACGCCTCGAAATTCTTGATGATTTCGTCCCAGACGCCGAGCGTGACCGGATCGGTCTCGAGATGCATCCACTTGACGGTGACGTCGGCCAGCGCCGTGCTGGCGGAAAGCGCGAGGCCGATGGCCGCGCCGAAGAGCGCCGTGAATTTCATCGATTGTCCTCCCAGACGATCGCCGGCTGTTTCCTCCCACCGGCGTACGTTTAATAAACAATGCGGATTAAATCTGTTCCCGTTCCGAGGCGGCTGTCAAGAGAATGGCACAATTGCTGCGCTGCAGCGCGGATTGGGGCGTTGACAGCGGCCGGTTTTGCCGTGAATAACTGCCTGATCCGGAATAAATGGCTCCCCTGGACATGAAGACTGCCGACCCCGAATTGATGCGCGCCATCAATCGCTTCCACGTGATGGACGCGATCCGGCGCTTCGGTCCCATTTCGCGGGTGGAGATCTCCGACCGGACGCAATTGTCGGCGACGACGGTGTCGGCGATCACGGCGGCGCTGCTCGATGACGCGCTGATCATGACGCATCAGCTCGGCGGCATCCGCGATGCGGCGGCGCGGGGGCGGCCGCGCGTCATGCTGGAGCTGAACCCGGCCGCCGCGCATGTCGTCGGCGTCAAGCTGGCGCTCGACCAGATCACCGTCGCCACCACCAATTTCAGCGCCGACCTACTGTCGAGCCTGGTCCTGCCGATCCGCCTGCAGCGCCAGCCGGTCTCCGTCATCGCCGATCTCGTCGAGGACGGCATCCGCCGCTCGGTCGCCGATGCCGGGCTGACCATGGAGCAGGTCTCCGGCGTCTGCGTCGGCCTGCCGGGCGTCGTCGAGCGGATCGCCGGCGTCTGCCGCGCCAGCCCGATCTTCGGCGAGCGCGACGTGCCCTTCGCGGCCGAGCTGACGGCGCGGCTCGGCGGCGTGGTGGCGACCATCGACAGCGACGTCAACCTCGTCACGCTGGCCGAGCACTGGTTCGGCCAGGCGCGCGGGCTCGACGATTTCCTCGTCATCTCGGTCGAGCTCGGGCTTGGCCTCGGCATCATGCACAATGGCGAGTTGTTCCGTGGCGCCAACGGCTTGAGCCCCGATCTCGGGGACCTGATGGTGCGGCCGCCGAACGGCGTCGGCGCGACGCGGCTGGCGAGCGCCGCCTCCGAGGCGAGCATGCTGGCGGAGGCGCAGGAGATCCTCGCCGGCAGCGAGCACGAGCATGCGTTCCGGCTCGGTCGCGGCATGGCGAAGATCCTCGAGCTGGCCGCGGCGGGAGAGCCGCGCATCCTGGCGCTGCTCGATCGCGCCGGCGGCGCGCTCGGTTTCGCCATCGCCAATCTGATCACGCTGTTCGCGCCGCCCAAGGTCATCCTCGCCGGTGCCGCGCTGGAGGCGGGCGAGGCGCTGGTCGGGCCGATCCGGCGCACCGTCACGGAACTGCTGCCAGCAAGCCTTGCCGACGTCTCCGAGATCGTCGTGCATCACTGGCGCGACGATATCTGGGCCCGCGGCGCCGCCGCCATGACCCTGCGCGACCTCTATGGCGCGCCCTGGAACACCACGGGGCCGGTCGTGCATCGCTGACCGACGGCCAAACAAGAAATCAATCGCATCTGGGAGTGAGCGCGAGATGGTTGAACGGGTAGGAATTGGTGTCATCGGCTGCGGCAACATCAGCGCGGCCTATCTGAAGGCCGCGGCCGGCTTTCCGATCCTCGACATCCGCGGCCTGGCGGATCTGAACGCGGACGCGGCGCGGGCGCGCGCCGACGAATTCGGCCTCAATGCCGTGTCGATCGACGCGATGCTGGCCGATCCGTCGATCGAGATCATCGTCAACCTGACCATCCCGAAGGCGCATGTCGAGGTCGGCCTCAAGGCCGTCGCCGCAGGCAAGCACGTTCATTCAGAGAAGCCGCTCGGCATCTCGACGAGCGAGGCGCGGAAACTCGTCGTGGCGGCGAAGGAAAAGGGCGTGCGCCTCGGCAGCGCGCCGGACACGTTCTTCGGCGGCGCCCACCAGACCAGCCGCAAGCTGATCGACGAGGGCGCCATCGGCACGCCGATCGCCGGCACCGCCTTCTTCATGTGCCCCGGCCATGAGCGCTGGCATCCCAATCCGGGCTTCTACTATCTCGACGGCGGCGGACCCATGCTCGACATGGGCCCCTATTACGTAACCGATCTCGTCAATCTGCTCGGCCCGGTCGCGCGCGTCGCCGGCGTCGCCACCAAGCTGCGCGACGAGCGCCTCGTCACCAGCGAGCCGCTGAACGGCACCAAGGTTCCGGTCGAGGTGGCGACCCATGTCGCCGGCACGCTGCAATTCGTCTCCGGCGCCGTCGTCACCATCGCCATGAGCTTCGACGTGCCGCGCCACCAGCACAGCCCGATCGAGCTCTATGGCTCGGCCGGCTCGATCCTGGTGCCAGACCCGAACCATTTTGGCGGCGAGATCAAGCTGGCGACGGCTTCCGAGGACTGGCGCGCCGTGCCGACCGAGCATGGCTATGCCGACGGCAACTACCGCGTCATCGGCGTCGCCGACATGGCCGAGGCGATCCGAACCGGAAGGCCGCACCGCGCGAGCGGCGACCTGGCCTTCCACGCGCTGGAGGTGATGGAGGCCTTCCAGCGTTCGTCCGACACGGGCGAGCACATCACGATCGAGAGCCGGCCCGAGCGGCCCGCCGCGCTGGCGGTGGGCACGGTCATCGGCGCGCTCTGAGAAACGAACGAAAGGGAGAGAGACGATGCGCGAGGCATTGATTGTCTGGGGCGGCTGGAGCGGCCACGAGCCGGAGCAGGGCGCCAACATCATCGCGGGCATGCTGGAGGAGGAAGGCTTCAAGGTCTATGTCGAGAATTCGACCGAGGCCTTCGCCGATCCGGCGATCGCCGACATGAGCCTGATCGTGCCGATCTACACCATGTCGAAGATCGAGAAGGAGGAGCTTCTCAATCTGACCAAGGCGGTGCAGGGCGGCGTCGGGCTCGCCGGCTACCACGGCGGCATGGGCGACGCGTTCCGCGAGTCGGTCGAATACCAGTTCATGGTCGGCGGCCAGTGGGTGGCGCACCCCGGCAACATCATCGACTACCACGTCGACGTCACCCGGCCGGACGATCCGCTGATGGAGGGCCTGCCGGCGCGGTTCCCGTACCGCTCCGAGCAGTACTACATGCATGTCGATCCCTCGAACGAGGTGCTGGCGACGACGACCTTCAAGGGCGACCACGCCTACTGGATCGACGGCGTCGTCATGCCGGTGGTCTGGAAGCGCAAGCATGGCGAGGGGCGGGTGTTCTATTCCGCGCTCGGCCATGTCGCGAGCGAGTTCCAGGTGCCGGAGATGAACACGATCATGCGACGCGGCCTGCTCTGGGCCGCCCGCTGACATAAGCCTGATCCGCGGGCCGCGTCCGATGCGACGTGGCCCGCGAGCATTCGTTGATCATTCCGGCTTCCGGTGCGCGACCTCCCGGAGGCCGTTGCGAACCCGGTTCATCAGCGCGCCGTCGTCGCGTCGGGCGTGGACCACATGGGCGGCATGCGAGAATTCCGGCGCATCCGCGACGCGATGGACGAGTCCGTCATCGAGATAGGGCCGCACGGTGCCGATGCGGAAATAGCCGCAGCCGCCGACCGCGAGGATGTGGCTGAGCGCCAGCGGTCCGAAGCCGATCGAAATCGCCGGATTGGCGAGTTCCGGATAGGCTGCGCGGTGATCGACCGCGAAACGCGGCCCCCAGTCGACATAGACATAGCAATCGGCCAAAAGCGCGCCATCCGGCGACGTCGTCACCAGCACCAGCTTTTCCTCGGCAATCGGTTCGGCGACGAGTCCCGGGCGCTGCGGCGGATTGTAGACGAGGGCGAGATCGAGCGAGCCCTCGATCACGCGGTCGACCAGCCGCGCCGGCGTCTCGATCTCGGCCTTGATCGCCAGTTCCGGGCAGTGATCGTGCAGCCAGACCAGCCAGTCGGCGAAGAGCGGCTGCCACAGGCTCGGTTCGCAACCGAGGCTGACGCCCTGTTCGCGCCCCGGCGGCAGCGCCACTTCCTGACGGGCGCGCTCCCAGACTTGGACCAGCGTCGTTGCGTGGCGGACCAGCCGTTCACCGGCCGGGGTCAGGCGAGCACCTGCCTTGTTGCGCACGAACAGGCGGCGGCCGAGCTGCTCCTCGAGCACGCGAATGCGCGCGCTGACGGCGGTCTGGGTCAGGTTCAGCCGCTCGGCGGCGGCGACGAAGCTGCCGCTCGCGGCGACTTCGAGAAAGGTGCGGGCCAGCGCGACGTCCATGATTTAATATCAAAATAGTTGCCGATAAATGCAATCAAAATGCGTTTGTCTGGTGAAAACGGGGCTGGCAGCTTGGGGAGCGATAGGCCGGCATGACGCCCTGCTCGTCATGTCGACGTCGGGACGGTCCGGTCGTTTCCCATCAGGTGCCGGCCGGGCCGGCCCACGCATCGAGACTTTCATTTCGTCATGACCGACTGCAAATCGCCTGAGACCATCGCGGCCGCCAATGGCATCGGCCAGGATGCCGCTTTCGGCGCGGTGGTACCCCCGCTCTACCTCTCGAGTGCCTACCGCTTCCGCGGCTTCGAACAGCCCGGCGCCTACGAATATTCCCGCACTCGCAACCCGACCCGCGACCAGCTCGCCGACACGCTGGCGAAGCTTGAAGGCGGCGCTGGCGCGGTGATCACGTCGAGCGGCATGGCCGCCGTCGATCTCGTGCTCTCCCGTCTGGAGCCGGACGACCTCGTGCTCGCGCCGCATGATTGCTATGGCGGCACCTTTCGCCTGCTGCAGCGGCGGGCGATCAAGCGCCAGTTCAAGGTCGCCTTCGTCGACCAGACCGATCCCCGCGCGCTCGATCTCGCCTTCGAGCGCATGCCGATGCTGGTGCTGATCGAAACGCCGAGCAATCCGCTGATGCGGGTCGTCGATATCGCCGGGATCGTCCGGCGCGCCCGGACGATCAGCGCCGCGGTCGCCGTCGACAACACCTTCCTGTCGCCGGCTGTGCAGCGGCCGATCGGCCTCGGCGCCGATTTCGTCATCCACTCGACGACGAAATATCTGAACGGCCACTCCGACATGGTCGGCGGCGCGGTCGTCGCCGCGTCGGGGGCGCGTCTGGAAGAGCTTGCCGAATGGGCCAACATCACCGGCGTCACCGGCGCGCCCTTCGATTCCTACCAGACGCTGCGTGGCCTGCGCACGCTGTTCCCGCGCCTCGAACGGCAGCAGCGGAACGCGATGGCGGTCGCCCAGTTCCTCGACGCGCATCCTCGTGTCGCTCGCGTCCACTTTCCGGGCCTTTCCACGCATCCGGGGCACGAGCTGGCTCGGCGCCAGCAGGACGGCTTCGGCGCCATGCTGAGCTTCGAGATCAGGGGCGGCATGGGCGAGGTCCGGCGTTTTGCCGAGGCGCTGCGGATCTTCACGCTGGCGGAATCGCTCGGCGGCATGGAGAGCCTTGCCGCCCATCCCGCGACCATGACCCATGCCGGCATGGGTCCGGAGGCGCGGCACGCGGCCGGCATCAAGGATACGCTGATGCGGCTCTCGATCGGTCTCGAGGGCGAGCGGGATCTTCTCGATGATCTGCAACGGGCGCTGGAGGCTGCCGGTCGTGACCCTGGAAACGCTTGAGACGCAGGATTCCGTACGGACCATCCTGGCCGGCGCGCTGCTCGACAGCGTCGCCGACGCCATCGTCGCCACGGACCGGGAAGGGCGGATCACCTTCTGGAACCCGGGCGCCACGCGCCTCTTTGGCTTCGACGCGGCCGAGGCCGTCGGGCAGTCGCTCGACCTGATCATCCCGGAGAACCAGCGCGCCCGGCACTGGCAGGGCTACGACACCGTGATGCGGACCGGTCAGAGCCGCTATGGCGCGGGCGACGTCCTCGCGGTGCCGGCGCTCGCCGCCGACGGGCGGCGGATCTCGGTCGAGTTCACGATTTCGCTGCTGCGTGACGGGGAGGGCACGATCACCGGGATGGCCGCGGTGATGCGGGATGTCACGGAGCGGTTCGA
>JAEWAD010000176.1 GCA_023391905.1 Pseudomonadota bacterium
CCCGACGTTCATTCCGAAGCGTTCGGCCGATCTGGGCCGGCGCTGCCTGTCGAGACGCCAGCCTCTCTCGTCGCACGGCATCACGAGGTTTCCATCTTGACGAACATGAACGTTCATGTGAACCTTAACATGAACGTTCATGTTGGAGAGCAAATGAGCAGGCAATCGATCTCGACAATGGCTGACGTGGCGCGGGCCTGTGCCGTTTCCATCCAGACCGTCTCCGCTGTCGTGAACGACCGCCCCGGCATTTCCGACGAGACGCGCCTGCGCGTCCGCGCCGCGATGGCCGCGCTGGACTACCAGCCGAACCAGCAGGCGCGCACCTTGCGTGGCTACAAGAACCCGATGGTCGGCGTGATCATTCCCTCGATCACCAACCCTTATTTCCCCGAGCTGGTCCGCGGCATCGAGGACGTCGCGCGGCAATCGGGGCACGGGCTGTTCCTGTGCAACGACGACTATGACGACGCCAAGGCGCGGGAATATTTCAGCTTCATCCGCGCCAACAACGCATCCGGCCTGATCGCCAGCCCCGGCCTGGTGGCGCGCAGCGTCGACGGCGAGATCGAGCGCCAGATCCACGCTTTCGCCCGCCGCAACGTGCCGGTCGTCTTTTTCGGCGAGCAGCGACCCGAACTGCCGGTGACGTCGATCGTGGTCGATGCCCGCCAGGCGACCCTGGACGCGGCGCGGCACCTTCTCGAACTCGGCCATCGCCGGATCGGCATGATCGCGCCGCCGGTCGGCCTGCATGTCGCGCGCGAGCGCGTCCGCGACGTCACGGAGGCCTTCGCGGCCCTCGGGCATCCGCTCGACCCGGAGCAGATCGTGCCGGGCGGGTTCAACATCGAGGCCGGCCGGTCGGGGGCGGAAGCCTTCATGGCGCAGCCGCAGATGCCGACCGCCATCCTGGCTTCGAACGATCTGGCTGCCATGGGCGCGATCGCGGCGCTGCAGGAACGAGGTCTGCTGGTGCCGCGCGACGTCTCCGTCCTCGGCTTCGACGACATCCCCTTCGCCAAGGTGTTCCAGCCGTCGATCACGACGGTGGCGCAACCGATCTACGAACTCGGGGCCGCGGCGATGACCGCGATCCTCGATCCGGAAACCGGCGACAACCAAACCGGCATGCCCGGCCGCAGCATCTGGCTGAAGGCGGAGCTCGTCGTGCGGCAATCGACGGGACCGTGCCGGGAGAGCCCGGCCACCAAGCGGAAAACCGCACGTTCGCAGAACGCCCCCAGGGAGGAACGCCATGACCATGAGGATCACGAGACGTAGCTACCTGCTCGGCAGTGCCGCACTCGCCGGTGCTGCCCTTTCACCATTCGGCGCCTGGGCCCAGGGCGCCGCACCGCTCGCCTACAAGGGCGAGTTGTCGATCGTCGGGCTGCAGCGCAATCCGCCGGACAAGGCGTTCGAGGCCATCGTCGCCGCCTTCCAAGCCGCGCATCCCGACATCAAGGTCAAGACCACGCAATACCCGTCGGAGCGTTTCGTCGCGCTGCTGACGGCATCGCTCGCCGCCGGCGAACCGGTCGACATGCTGGTCCTGAACGGCCAGGACCTCCGGCGCTACGCCGTCGACGGCACCCTCGGCCCGCTCGACGGCCTCGTCGGCGACACCGCCCGCTTCGCGCCGGCGGCGCTCGAGACCGGGCGCATCGACGGCAAGCTCTGGGGCGTCCCCTATGGCTGGTACGGCGGTTTCCCCGTTTTCTACAACAAGGCCGTGCTCGACAAGCACGGCCTGTCCGAACCGAAGAGCTATGACGATTTCCTCGCCATACGCGACAAGCTCAAGGCCGCCGGAATCAAGACGTTCACCCATCCCGGCAAGAACATCTATCTCTGGCCAGTCTGGTTCTTCACCACCTTCGCGCAGACCTCTGGCAATCGCGCCAACGAGCGCACCGTCGAAATCCTCACGGGCAAGGGCAAGTTCACCGATCCGGACGTGGTGGAAGCGCTCGATCTCGTGTTCCGGTTCGGCAGGGACGAGCTGATCACCCGCTCGGTGTTCAGCCTCGACACCCCGCAGGCGGTCGCCGAATTCTCCAGCGGCCGCGCCGCCTTCTTCATGCAGCATGACGGTCTGATCCAGCAGATCTTCACCGCCAAGCCCGAGGCGGTCGATCTCGACGTGATGCTGATGCCCAAACTGGTGACGGGCGATGTGAAGTCGCAGTTCCCTGGCGGGCCGGCCGCGGTGATCGGCATCCCCGCCAAGGTCGAGGGCGACCGCAAGGCGGCGATCCTCGCCTTGCTGGCCGATCTCACCAGCGACGCGGCCAACACCGCCATCGTCCGGGACAACAACGGAACGGTTCCGGTCAACCTTTCGGTCGAGGGCAGCGACATCCCGCAGGTCAGCAAGCTGATCAAGCTTTCCGACGGGCTCAACACCTATCTCGACTGGAACTGGCCGCCGGAAATCACCCGGGTGTTCCAGGAAGGCATGCAGGCCGGCGTCGCGGGCCAGATGTCGGCCGAGGAGGTGGCGGCGAAAGCCCAGGCCACGCTCGATCGACTGGTCGGCGAAGGCTACGCCTTCAAGTAATTCCGGAAATCTCTCGAGGAATACTGCCAATGGCTCGGGCCGATGCTCCACGCCTGTCGACGGCGCACGCGCTGCCGTCCCCCGTACGTCGCTTGTTCGAGCGATGCGAGCCGGTCTTCTGGATCGGCCCGGGCCTCCTTCTGTTCTTCGTCTTCGTCCACTTGCCGATCCTGCTGCAGCTGGGGCTCAGCTTGACGTCGAGCGGGCTCGACGGGCGCTTCGCCTTTGCCGGCCTCGCCAACTTCAAGACGCTCTGGGCCGATGCCGACTACTGGTTTTCGATCCTCCACAACATCCAGTTCGCCATCGCGACGGTCATCGGCAAATTGCTGCTGTCCCTCGCGCTGGCACTGGCGCTCAACAGCGCCTTCACGGGGCAGAACCTGTTCCGGACGATCTTCTTCCTGCCGGTGATCATCTCCTTCGTCGCGATCGGAACGATCTGGGGCTTCATGTTCCAGTTCGAGTTCGGCGCCATCAACCAGCTGCTCGGCCGCCTCGGCCTCGGCGGGCTGGCGCAGGACTGGCTGGGCGATCCCCGCTTCGCCCTCTGGTCGATCGTGTTCGTCGACATCTGGAAGTGGACGGGCTTCCACATGGTGATCTACCTGGCGGGGCTGCAGGCGCTGCCGCGGGAGCTGACCGAAGCGGCATCGGTCGACGGCGCCTCGGCCTGGCAGCGGCTGCGCCACATCACGCTGCCGCTGCTGTCGCGCTACACCGGCACCAACATCATCATCGCGACGCTGGGCGCCTTCTCGGTCTTCGACCTGATCTACGTCATGACGCAGGGCGGGCCGTTCGGCTCGACGCAGGTGGCGATGATGCAGGTCTACCTGCAGGCCTTCCAGTTCCACCGCCTGGGCTACGCCTCGACGCAAGCCACGGTGCTGCTCGCCATCATCGCCATCGTCTCGATCGTCGTGATGCGCCTCACCAAGCGAGCCGACGAGGGGGAAGCATGAGCATCGTCAGCTCGGAAACGACCGGCGCCCGCGCCCGGCAACGAACCCGTCCGCGTGCGTACCGGAAGCGCGGCGTCCTGCCCTGGCAACTCAATCTCGTCCGCTTCGCCATCCTGCTGACGGCTGCCGCCGGCGTCGTGTTTCCGATCCTCGTCTTCCTCGGCAATTCGCTCAAGGCCGACGGCGACTTCCTGGTCAACCCGCTCGGCTGGCCGCAGCAATTCGTCTTCGCCAACTACTGGGAGGCCTGGAAGAAGGCCAATATGAGCGTGCTGATCGTGAACAGCCTGATCGTCTCGGTCGCCACGGTCATCATCACCATCGTGCTCACCTCGATGATGGCCTTCGGGCTGGTCACGTTCCGCTTCCGCGGCCGCGGCGTCATCCTGCTCAGCATCCTGATGATGCTGACGATCCCGGTACAGGTCTACATCATCCCGCTCTACGTCATCTCGATCAATCTGAAGATCGTGAACACGCAGCTCGGCGTCATCCTGCCTTACGCGGCCTCGTCGATGCCGCTGGCGCTGGTGCTGTTCCGAAACTACTTCCTCGAGCTGCCGCCCGCGCTTTCCGAGGCCGCGCGCCTCGACGGCTGCAGCCGCTGGGGCATCTACTGGCGGATCATCATGCCACTGTCGCGGCCGGCCATCGGCGCCGTCGCGATCTTCACCTTCGTCAGCGCCTGGAACGAGTTCTTCCTCGCCCTGGTCTTCCTGCAGGACAAGTCGATCCAGACCCTGCCGCTCGGCATGCAGGTCTTCGCGATCAGCGAATACCAGACCAACTATCCCCTCCTGTTCTCCGCGATCACGATCAGCATGGCGCCCATGGTGATCGTCTACCTCCTCATGCAGCGGCAGTTCATTTCCGGGCTCGCCGGCGGCGCAATGAAAGGATGACCCCATGAACACCCTGGCCGGCGTCTCCGCCGCGCTCGATAAGCCCGTCCGCCTCGGCTATGTCGGCTGCGGCTTCATCGCGCAGCATATCCATCTGCCGAACTTCTCGACCCTGCCGGAATGCGACCTGGTGGCGCTTGCCGAAGTCCGGCCCAATCTCGGCCGCGCCGTGGCCGAGCACTACCGCATTCCGCGCCTCTACGCCTCGCATCACGAGCTCGCCGAGGACAAGGACATCGAGGCGGTCGCCGTCTCGGCGGACTACGCCCTGCAAGGCAAGATCGCAGCCGACCTGCTCAGGGCCGGCAAGGACGTGCTGATGGAGAAGCCGATGGCGGTCTCCATCGCCCAGGCGGAGGCGATCCTGGAGGCCGAGCGCGCCGGCGGCGGCCGCCTGATGGTCGGCTACATGAAGCGGTTCGATCCGACCAACCTTTTGATGCGCGACACGATCCGGCAATGGCGCGCGGACGGCGACAAGGGGAAGCTGCTCTATCTGCGCGCCCATGGCTATTGCGGCAACTGGACGGCCGGCCGCGACCGCACGACGATCCTGGCGACCGACGAGCCCCTGCCCCCCGTCCCGCGCGAGGGGCTGCTGCCGGACTGGCTGCCGTCGGAATTCGCCAACAAATATGTCGGCTACCTCCAGCAGTACACGCACAACATCAACCTCGCCATGTTCCTGCTCGACGTCACCGACCCGGCCGAAATGCGGGTCCGCGCGGTCGATCTGGACGCGGACGGCCTGACCGGCATCGTCGTGCTGGAGCTCGGCGGCACGCGGGTGACGATCGAGAGCGCCCAGACCCGCTTCCACAGCTGGGAAGAGCATACGCAGGTCTATTTCGAGGGCGGCTGGGTGCACGCCTGGTCGCCGATGCTCTTCGCCAATCCGGGAAATCCGAGGCTCGAGATCTACGAGGCCGGCGCCAGCCCGACCTATCGCTATCCGGTTCCCCAGCCCCTCACCGCCTGGCACTTCCGCGAGGAGGCCCGGCACTTCCTGGAATCCGTCCGCGATCGCTCCGACTTCGCCTCGACCGGTGCGATCGCGCTCAACGACGCGCGCCTGCTCGAAGACATCTATCGCCGCTACGTGACGCAATAGACCCATCCAAGGACATCCCATGAAGACGTGCTTCAACACGATCACCGCCGGTCTGGACCGGCGGCTCGAGGACATTCTCGACGCCTGCGGCGCCAGTGGTTTCGACGGCGTCGAGCTGGATCTCCGACATATCGAGCCGGCGCTCGATCGCATGACGCTGACCGAACTGAAGGAGCGCCTGAGCGCGCTTCGACTGGCGCCGGTTTCGGTGATGGCGTTCAGTCTCGCGCCGTTCGAAAAGGGAACCGAAGCCTATGATCGCTATCGGCGCGGTGGCGAAGTCGCCAAGGCGCTCGGCGCTCCGATGCTTCTCACCTATTGCGCCGAAGGCATCCCCGACGGACTGACCAGGGAGGAAGCGACGACCATCGCGGGCGAGCGCGCACGCCGCCTTGCCGATGCCGTCGCGCCGGTCGCCGTGACCTTGGAGCCGATCGGCCGAACGGCCCTGATGGGCGGGCCGGCCGAGGCGCTCGAGATCGCCAGGCGGTCGGAGAGGCCGAATGTCGGCATCATGCTGGACACGTTCCACTACCACCGCAGCGAGGTCAGCGACGCCGACATCCTGGCCATCCCGAAGGACAAGCTCTTCATCGTCCATGTGAACGATTCGGAGGACCGTCCGGTCGAGGAGCTGCGCGACGGCCATCGCCTGCATGTCGGACACGGCATCCTGCCGCTGGACCGATACATGCGCCTGCTGAAGCAGATCGGCTACGACGGCTATCTCTCCGTCGAGATCTTCCGCGAGGCGTACTGGGCGCAACCGGTCGAGCAGGTCGTCCGCGATACCAAGGCCGCGCTCGATGCGTGGCTGGCCCGATAAGCAAGGAGGGACTCATGAAGATCGGCTTCTATACCTCGACCCTGGGCGATCGCCCGATCGACGAGGTCATTCGCTTCGCGGCGGCGGAGGGTTTCGACGCCATCGAGATCGACATCCGCAGCCATATTCCGACGCCCGGCGATGTTGCGCCTGTGGTCGAAGCCGCGCGGGCGGCGGGCCTGCATGTCAGCTCGCTGACCCTGTTCGGCAACCAGCTGGATCCGGACGCGGCGGCGCGCGGCGCCCTCAGGCGAAGCACGCACGACTATCTGCTGGCCGCGGCGGCGGCGAAAGTGCCTGATTTCGTCCTGTTCCCGGGCCGCGATCCGAACGTCTCCGAAGACGAGAACTATCGCGACTTCGCCGCCTACGCCCAGTCGCTCCTCGACGCGACCAAGGGCTCCCCGATCCGGGTGCTGATGGAAAACTGGCCGGGTCCCAACAAGAACTTCATCGCCATCACGCCCGCCGGCTGGCGGCGCCTGTTCGCGCTCGTGCCCGATCCGCGGCTCGGCCTCGAATTCGATCCGTCGCATCTGGTCTGGCAGGGGATCGATCCCTTTGCGGCGCGGACGGAGTTCGCGAGCCGTATCGGCATCCTGCACGGCAAGGACACCTTCATCGACGAAGAGGCCGTGCAGTCAGGCGGCTATTTCGGCGAGGGCTGGTGGCGTTACGCGCTGCCGGGTCGCGGTCTCGTCGACTGGCGCGAGCTGATCGGCGCCGCGCGACGCGACGGTTTCGACGGGGTGATTTCGATCGAGCACGAGGACCGCGACTTCGGCTGGCCGAAGGGTGACCTCGCGGCCCGGCTCGACGGCCACCGGCAGGCGGCCAGGCATCTGCGCGCCAGC